>NZ_JAIUMX010000001.1:0-141223 GCF_022565315.1 Cyclonatronum sp.
AGACCCTACTGATCAACAATCCCAAAAACGCTCCTGGCGCAGGGTTTATCAGGCTGACGCGAAAACAAGCGATGCCCACTGAATTCCCACCCAAAAAAAGAGCCCGAATTTGTTACGCAGATGAGATGAGGAGCCTCACGGCTCGTAGCCCAGCACCGGGGCCAGCCAGCGTTCGCAGGTTTCGACCGGCATGTTTTTGCGGCGGGCGTAGTCCTCAATCTGATCGCGCTGAATGCGGCCCACGCGGAAGTAGGCCGATTCAGGGTGTGCGAAGTAAAAACCGCTGACCGAGGCCGCCGGGTACATCGCAAAGGATTCTGTGAGGGTGATGCCCGTTGTTTCCGGTACCAGCAGCAGGTCGAAGAGCTTCTGCTTTTCGGTGTGGTCGGGGCAGGCGGGATAGCCCGGCGCCGGCCTGATGCCGCGGTACTGCTCCCTGATGAGGTCTTCATTGCTGAGGGCTTCTTCCGGGGCATAGCCCCAGCTTTGCCTGCGCACCTGCTCGTGCAGGTATTCGGCAAAGGCTTCGGCAAGGCGGTCGGCAAGCGCTTTAATCATGATGGCTTTGTAGTCGTCGTGCTCCTCTTTGCAGCGGCTTAGCAGCGCTTCGATGCCGATTCCGGCTGTAACGGCAAAACCGCCCATGTAATCGGGCAGGCCGCTTTCCTTCGGGGCGATGAAATCTGCCAGGGATTTATTCGCCTGACCCTCCCGTTTTTCGGTCTGCTGCCGCAGCATGCTGAACACGGTTTTTACCGAGGTACGGCTTTCATCGGTGTACACTTCCACGTCATCGCCCGCGGCATTGGCCGGGAACAGGCCCCACACGGCCCGGGCTTTGAGGCTTTTTTCGCGGATGATGTCATCCAGTAGCCTGTTGGCTTCCTGAAACAGTTCGCGCGCCTGCTCTCCCACCACCTCATCTTCCAGGATGGCCGGATACTTGCCGGCAAGCTGCCAGGTGATGAAAAAGGGGGTCCAGTCGATGTACTGCCGCAGCACGCTCAGGTCGGCATCTTCCATCACCTGAATGCCGGTTTGTTTCGGTATGGCAATGTCTTCGGCTTTCCAGCTTACGGGCGTCCGGTTCGTTTTCGCGGCTTCATAGCTGAGGTAGCGGTCGCGGCTGCCCTTGTTGCGGTGCCCTTCGGCCAGCATTTCGTACTCCTCCCGCACCGATGCCGTGTAGGCCGCCCGCATGCTTTCGGTAACCAGCTTGCCCACAACGGGCACGCTTCGCGAGGCATCGAGCACGTGAATTACGGGGCCGGAGTAGTGCGGCGCAATTTTCACCGCGGTATGGATGCGCGAGGTCGTAGCCCCGCCGATCAGCAGCGGCATTTTCATCCCGAGCCGCTCCATCTCCCGCGCCACGTGCACCATTTCATCAAGGGAAGGCGTGATGAGGCCGCTCAGGCCGATCACATCCACCTGCTGCCGCTGTGCTTCTTCCAGAATTTTTTCGGCAGGCACCATCACCCCGAGATCAATCACCTCAAAATTATTACAGGCCAGCACTACGCCCACAATGTTTTTGCCGATATCGTGCACATCCCCCTTTACCGTTGCCAGCAGCACTTTGGCCTTGGCGGTTGAGGTTTCGGCTTTGCGCTGCGCTTCTTCGATGTAGGGGATGAGCACCGCCACGGATTTTTTCATCACCCGTGCGCTTTTCACCACCTGCGGCAGGAACATTTTTCCTTCCCCGAAGAGGTCGCCCACCACGTTCATGCCGTCCATCAGCGGACCCTCGATCACCTGCAGCGGTTCGGGGTATTTGAGGCGGGCTTCTTCGGTATCGGCTTCCACAAAATCGACGATGCCTTTGAGCAGGGCGTGCTTGAGGCGCTCTTCCACGCTTTTTTCGCGCCATTCCAGGGTTTTGGTTTCCTTCACTTTGGCGTCGCTTGTGTAGCTCTCGGCGAAGTCAACCAGGCGCTCGGTTGCATCGGGGCGGCGGTTCAGCAGCACATCCTCCACGCGCTCAAGCAGGTCTTTCGGGATTTCGTCATAAACCTCGAGCATGCCGGCATTCACGATGCCCATATCGAGTCCGGCACGGATGGCGTGGTACAGAAAGGCCGAGTGCATGGCCTCACGCACGGGATTGTTCCCCCGGAAGGAAAATGAAATATTGCTGATGCCGCCGCTTACTTTGGCATGCGGCAGGTTTTCCTTAATCCATTTGGTGGCCCGGATAAAATCGAGGGCGTAGGAATTGTGCTCCTCAATGCCGGTAGCGACGGTGAGCACGTTGGGGTCAAAGATGATGTCCTGAGGCGGAAAGCCAACTTCTTCGGTGAGGATGCGGTAGGCGCGTTCACAAACTTCGGTTTTGCGTTCGTAGGTATCGGCCTGACCCTGCTCATCGAAAGCCATCACCACTACCGCGGCGCCGTATTTCATGATTTCGCGGGCCTGTTGGATGAAGGCTTCTTCGCCCTCTTTCAGGCTGATGGAGTTGACCACGCATTTGCCCTGCGTACTTTCGAGCCCGGCTTTGAGCACGCTCCATTTCGAGGAATCGATCATCACCGGCACGCGGGAAATATCGGGCTCGCCTGCCAGCAGGTTCAGGAAGCGGCGCATCAGCGCTTCCGAGTCGAGCATGCCCTCATCCATATTGATGTCGATAATCTGCGCACCGTTTTCGACCTGCTGCCTTGCCACGGAAAGGGCCTCATCCAGATTGTCTTCCTTAATGAGGCGGGCAAAACGGGGCGAACCGGTCACGTTGGTGCGCTCCCCTATGTTCACAAAATTGGTTTCCGGGGTGATGATGAGCGGTTCCAAACCCGAAAGGGAGAGCAGTTTCGTAGGCCGGGGCAGTTCTCTCGGGCGGGCTTTTTCGGCCTGACGGGCAACAGAGGCGATGTGTTCGGGCGTTGTGCCGCAGCAGCCGCCGACCAGGTTCAGGAAGCCGTCGTCGAGGTAGCCCCGGATGGCATCCCCGAAAAATGCGGGCGACTCGTCGTACTCGCCGAATTCATTCGGTAGGCCGGCATTGGGGTAGAGGCTCGTGAACACGTGCGAGCTTTTGGCCAGCTCCTGAATAAACGGCCGCATTTGTTTGGAGCCGAGGGCACAGTTCAGCCCGATGGAAAGCAGGTTGGGCGTGTGCATGAGGGAGGTCCAGAAGGCGCGGGTCGTCTGACCGGACAGCGTGCGGCCGCTCTGATCTACGATGGTACCGGAAATCATCACCGGCAGCGAAAGGCCGGTATCCTGTGCGTGCTGCTGAATGGCGTAGAGCGCGGCCTTGGCATTCAGGGTGTCGAAAATGGTTTCCACCAGCAGGATGTCTGCGCCGCCTTCCACCAGCCCCACGATCTGCTCGTAGTAGGCACCGGCAAGTTCTTCAAAAGTGACGGCCCGGAAACCGGGATCATTTACATCGGGCGACATTGATAGGGTGCGGTTGGTAGGGCCCATGGCACCGGCCACAAAGCGGGGTTTGGTGGGGTTGCGCGCGGTGAAAGCGTCGGCGGCTTCACGGGCAAGTCTGGCAGAGGCTACGTTCAGTTCGTGGGTGAAGGCTTCCTGCTCATAATCAGCCAGCGAAATCCGGTTTGAGCTGAAGGTGTTGGTCTCGATCATGTCGGCCCCTGCCTCCAGAAAAGCTTCATGAATACCCCGGATGATGTCCGGACGGGTGATGCTCAGCAGGTCGTTGTTTCCCTTCAGGTTTACCGGCCAGTCTTTGAAGCGGTCGCCCCGGAAGTCTTCTTCTTCCAGCTTGTGCTTCTGAATCATGGTGCCCATAGCGCCGTCGAGCACAAGTACACGTTCCCGAAGAAGTTCACGGAGTTTTTGAAGATTTTTTGATTCGGAAACGGAGGTGCGTTGCATCATAGCGAAATTATATTAGTCGGATAGTACTTAAGCCTGAAAAGAGCTGTCGGGCGGCATTACAATATCAAAATTCTTTTAAACCGGATTTAAACAAAGGAACGTGTTTTTGAATTCAGGCGGAAATATACAAATCACAGCACCGCTGCAAATTGCTGCTGAAAACCGGTTACTGCCGCAGATTAAAATAAAAAAAGGCTGCATTCACATAGGAATACAACCTTTTTACTCACTACAACTACAACTACAACACGTTCTTAGGGCGGTGTAAAGAGTTAAATGGAGGCAAAAACAGATAAATATCAGGAGCGGTTAGCGGAAATGAAGTCACTGATCTTATCAGCTTCAACAATCGCTTCCTTAAATTTTGGGCTGCCCTGAGCTGTTTTCTGACCTATAATTACTTTCGCCATTTTACGCTGAGACATTTTGGCGGCAAGTACTTTTTCACCGAATGATTGCTTCTTAGCCATTACTGAATACCTTGCGGGTTAAGAATGAATTGCTTATTTGATTTCTTTGTGCACAGTGTGCTTGCGCAGAACAGAATTATACTTCTTCAGCTCCATACGGCCGGTGGTCGTTCTGCGGTTTTTGGTCGTAACATAACGGGAGGTACCGGGCTTTTCGGTGCACTCCAGAATTACCTGAATGCGATTACCTTTTGCTTTTGCCATGATGCTGCTCGTTTAGCGAATTAGATTTTGGTGAGTAAACCGTTCTTTTTCAGTACGGCGTAAATACCATTTTTATTGATGGTACGAAGCGTTTTCGAGCTTACCTTCAGGGTTACCCAGCGGTCTTCTTCCGGAATGTAGAATTTTCTTTTCTGAAGGTTAAGGTGAAAAAGACGCTTGGTCTTGTTATTCGCCTTGGAAGAACGGTAGCCGTTCATGGCTTTAGACCCTGTAATATCGTCTCTGCGTGACATGGGATATCTTTTTTTGGATGGGATATACTTGGTTACAAAGGAAGCTTTGCAGCACCACACTGCGGATTGCGTAAGTGTCTGCTGCAAAGCTTCCTGTTTTTATACAGATTGCAAAAATAAGAGGATTTGAAATCAAAACCAATTTTATTTCATCCCTGCTATACAGGCCTTATTTTGAAGCAAAACACAAGGCTGCGTTTTTCTGCTCTGCCACGCGGCTTTTCCGCTTATTTCTTATACACCCAATCGAATTTGATCATTTATAATGGAAACTGAAAACAAACCTCTGCCCGGGAATCCGTCGCTTGCCTCCTCAACCGAAGAACTGCTTGCTCTTGCTGCCAAAGACACGGGCACCTACCGCTACTCTGTAGAAGACTACTTCCGCAAACCCGCCCTCTCGGCCTTTCAGCTTTCTCCCGGCGGCACATGGATTGCCTACCGCGAGCGCGATGAGCGCGGCCGCCGCCCCATTTTTGCCCGGCATTTTGAGACGGGGGAAGTCCGTAAGATTCTGGACGAGGGTGATGAGCTCATCGACGGATACATGTGGGTAACCGACAGCCGCCTGCTGTACGTGCAGGACAAAAGCGGGGATGAAAACCATCAGCTCTACGGCATCAATGTGGACGGCACCGGCTTTCAGGCACTCACCCCTTTCGACGGGGTGAAGGTGATGCTGCTCAGCCAGCTGAAGGAAGATCCGGAGCACATCATCATACAAATGAACAAAGACAACCCGGAGCTTTTTGAGCCTTTCAAGATTAATGTGATTAGCGGAGCGCTGGAGAAGCTTTTCACCAACAACGACCCCGTATCGCCGGTAACAGGCTACCATTTCGACAAAAGCGGCCGGCTGCGGGCCTTCACCCGGCAGGAAAACGGTACCGAATACGTGCTGCTGTACCGCAGAGATGAAGCCTCCGGCTTTGAGGAAATCCTGCGTACCGGCTGGCAGGACAGCTTCGACCTGCTCGGTTTCGATTATACATCTGAAAATCCGCACCTTGCCTTTGTAAGCTCCAACCTTGAAAGCGATACCGCAGAGCTGATCCGCTACGACCTTGCCGCCTGTACAAAAACCGAGACCCTGTTCCGGCACGAGACCTACGACGCCGGCGGACTCAGCCTTTCCCGCAACCGCGGCTACGAAATTGATTTTTATTACTACACCGGCGAGAAGGATGTCATCATCCCCGTGAGTGAAACCTACACCAAGCTGCATGAACACTTCACAGCCTTTTTTGAGGGGCAGGAATTCAGCGTTGCAGGCAGAACGGACGATGAATCCCGCTACCTGCTGTATGCCGGCAGCGACCGCAGTTACGGGGCCTACTTCCTTTTTGATACCGGCACCGGCAGTTTCGAAAAAATCGCCGACCTCATGCCGCACCTTGATGCAGCACACATGGCTGCCATGCGCCCGGTGCAGTTTACGAGCCGTGACGGCCTCAGCCTGCACGGATACCTCACCCTGCCCGCGCAGGCAGAAAGGGGTGAGAAAGTGCCGCTGATCGTGAACCCGCACGGCGGTCCGTACGGTCCGCGCGACGAGTGGGGCTTCAACCCCGAAGCGCAGCTTTTTGCAAGCCGCGGCTTTGCGACCCTGCAGATTAATTACCGCGGCTCAGGCGGCTACGGCAAAAAATTCTACCTCGCCGGCAGCAAACAAATCGGGCGCCGCATGCTCGACGACCTCGAAGACGGGGTAGCCTTTGCCCTCAAAAACTTCGCGATCGATGAAAAGCGCATCGCCATATACGGCGGCAGTTACGGCGGACTCGCAGCCCTCGGCTCCCTCGTTAAAACCCCTGAGCTGTACTGCTGCGCCGTCGATTATGTGGGCGTCTCCAACCTGTTCACCTTCTACAAATCCTTCCCGCCCTACTGGAAACCCTTCATGGGTCAGCTGCGCGCACAGTGGTTCGATTTTGAGGATGAATCCGATCAGGAAATCATGAAACAGGTTTCCCCGGCTCTTAATGTGGATAAAATAACCCGGCCCGTGTACGTGGTTCAGGGCGCCAACGACCCTCGGGTGAACATTCATGAATCGGATCAGATTGTCGAAAACCTGCGCGCCCGCGGTTTTCACGTACCCTACATGGTGAAATACAACGAAGGGCACGGCTTTCAGCACGAGGAAAACCGCATCGAACTCTACAAAACCATGCTCGGCTTTTTTGCCCTGCATTTGAGCAGCTGAGTTTTTAAACGAATTTTCGCTGCCTCAGTCGGAAACACTGCGCTTTCAATCTAACCGGTAAACAGCCCGTGAAATGCACTGCCTCAATGTCCGCATCAAAAGGAAAACGCATTTCACGGGCATCGTAACCTTCTGCTGAACAAACCTTTCCCGCAATCCGGATTCAATCATGATCAAAAATCTTGCAGCATTTTTTACGGGACTTTTGGCGGCCTTAATCATAGCAGAGGTTTTGCTGCGGTTATGGAGTCCCATTGAAATCCGGGTGAGGGGCAACCGCATCATGCTCCCATACGAGAGGATTTATGAATTCCAGCAGGTGGATATTCCCAGGCTTGATGAGCAAATCAGGCATACCAAAAACAGTTTAGGCTTCAGAGGTCCGGAACCAGATGGCAAGCCGCATGATGTGGCCCGGATCATCGCAGTTGGCGGAAGCACTACTGAGGGTTTTTATCTGTCTGATGGCAAAGATTGGCCCGCCGTTATGGCTTCTGCACTAAATGCGGCAGGACATGAAGTGTGGGTAAATAATGCCGCAATGGACGGACACTCTACAATAGGACATCTCATCCTCCTTGAAGATCATCTGCTTCCCCTGCAGCCCGATTTCATCATCCTGAAAGCAGGTCTGAATGATATTGGCAGAAGCGACAGCTATGAACGACGAGTCAGGTCCGGGCTACGGTTTTCATCGGCTGCTGAGTTCGTCAGGTCTGCTTCATATTACAGTGAAGTCGTAGCTACGGGCCTGCATCTTTACAGGATTTACCTTGCAGGAGACGCAGGGGTCAGACATCAGTTTTTAGACCTAAAACAACAGCCGGTGTTTGAAGAAATTGACCGTGAAGAAGCCGAACGTGCCCTTGCCTGGCATGCCTATTATTTTACAGAGCCGTACCGGAACCGCCTCAGCCGTTTTGTGGAAATGTCTCTTGAATCGGGCATTATGCCCGTTTTGGTAACACAGGCAATATTAGCCGGCGAGGGAACCGACCCGTTAACAGGTGTTGATTTAGCTAAAATCGAATACAGAGGAGGAAGCGGTTATCAGCTGTGGCGTGTGCTGCAGCTGTACAACGAAACGACCCGCGAAGTTGCCCGGGCCTATGGCATTCCCCTGATTGATTTAGCTGCAAAAATGGGAAAGTCATCTGAATATTTTTATGATATGTTCCATTTCTCCAATGCGGGCGCGGCAGTTGCAGGTACCATTATCGCTTCAGGAATGACTGACATTCTGGTTCACGGCAAGGCGGAGTAAAGCGAAGCATGTTATCTTCCGCATCCTGCGGGCATTAGGCCATTCAGCAATTTTTATGCGTACCTTTTTTGATTTTCCTTAATGCAGCCTGACCGTTTCCATTCTTACTGCTTTATCAGCCCCGAACATCATCAACTAACTTGATCTTCGGTGCTCATTCCCCCAGCCCCTACTCAATGCGCGCGATCACATCGCCGCACATGAGCATGATTTCCGGCAGGTAGGGGTTCATGATGGGCTCTTCGGCGCTGAGCCGGTGTGCGCCCTCGTCTTCGAAGGCCATCGGGCAGTATTGGTGGTACACGACGCCTTCATTTCAATTTCAAGTTCCCTCAGCACAAACAGGCGCCATGCCTTTGTAGCAAACCTACTTCGCTAAAAAAACCACAAAGCCCCCCGTAATGCAGCTTCCGGGGGGCTTTGTGGTTTTTTGGGAGGAAGTCAGCTCCTGAAAATCATTTAAAGAAACTCATAAACTCAGCCGGCGTCATAACCGGTAATCTTTTTTCTGATTTTTTGTAGTCTGAAATATTTCTCGTTATGAAATAATCAGCGCCATGATTCAGCGCGGTAAAATATTGCAGGGCATCTTCTTTGTCGCGGAATTCTGATGAAATGGCCTGAAGCATTACCGGCCTTCCTCCACTCAGGATATCACAGGCTAAGATAAAATCATAAAGCTTATCCGAAGCATTTTCAATCTTGTAGATTTCAAAAGAAAGATAAATCAATGTTGCCAGGCTGCTTTCGGAAATTGCCAGTTTGGCCTTGTTCACAGATGCGAGCTCCAAAATCTTTACAGATTCATTAAAGTGCGGCTCACGTTTCGAAATAATGTCAAAAGCCACATCAGCGTCCAAAAAAAGTTCAGGCAAATTTCCTTTGAACATATTCATTTAAGAGCTTTTGATCTTCCTTTGATCGGATCGACTCCGATTTCTCTAATGCCAGAAGCAATCTTTTAGCGGCACGTTGCTGATCCGTTTCAACTCCTTCATCGTGATATGAACCCATAACTTCTTCAAACATTTTGGAAACAGTAACACCCTTCCTTTTAGCTCTGCGTCTCACAGAGCTAATTACCTCTTCTTCTACGGTAAGTGTCAGCTTTTTTTTCATAAGAGCATGGGTTTTGTGATAAATACCTGTTTCTTATCCATTCTACGAAACGGCAGCATGATTTACAACATATCAGGTTCCCGTCTTGAGCTTTTTCCCGCTGTACTCCGGGTTTTGTAAGTGAGGAAGTTCACCGCAGCCCCGACCGGCTTCAGATCCGGCCGGGTCTGCGGTGAAGCTCATTCCCCTGGCCACTACTCAATGCGCGCGATCACATCGCCGCACATGAGCATGATTTCCGGCAGGTAGGGGTTCATGATGGGTTCCTCTGCGCTGAGCCAGTGTGCGCCCTCGTCTTCGAAGGCCATCGGGCAGTACTGATGGTACACTACGCCGTCAACACCGAACTGCCGTACGGCGAGTACCATCTGATCCGAAAGATGACGGAACTGTGCCCGGCCGTCCTCAATATCGCCGGCGGCCAGCAGCAGCTCAACGTGTGCGCCAAGGGCACGGCTGAGCCCCCGCCACGGCTGCACCATATCAACCGGCAGCTGCGCCCGGTCCAGCCCGGCAAGCTGCTCCTGAAAAGCTTCAAAGGCCTGCACCGAGGCCGTGAAATCAGATTCAACGTAAGCCTCTTTCCCTTCGAGATAGGTTCGGGTGAGGCGGGTGAGCCCGGTTCGGAATGCTTCAGGTACATCCCGGAACCGGCGTACTTCGGCGTGGTCGCCGTGCCCCTGCCGCACCGGCTGCAGGCCGGGTCCGCGGTTCATCATGCTGAAGCGGTCAGCCAGCTGGAAAGCGCTGTCCAGCTTAAAGGCCCCGCTGAACACCACCCGCTCGCCAGCTTCGAGGCCGTCTTCAATCACAAAAAAATCACCCGCCCGCAGCCCGAGGGTCACTTCGCGGCTTTCAAAGCGAGGGGTTTCGGCTTCGGTGTCTTCCACAAAAACCACCGATCGCGGCCCGGTCCAGAGTACCGCGCTTGCCGGCACCATCAGCTGTGTTTGGGACAGGGTGATACGTGCCGTGGCCTGCACCAGCTCTCCGGGGCGCAGCTGCGCATCGCGGTTGCTCACCGAGGCCCGCAAGCCCGCTGTGCGCGTGCGCTCATCCACCATCGGATCGATGAACTCCACAACTGCCCCGCTCAGCTCACCCGCCCGGCCGCGGCGGTGCCAGCTGATTTCGGTGCCGGTCTCGATCCACGGCAGGTCTTCTTCCCAGGCTTCGAAACGCAGCCACACCTGTGAGAGATCCGCCACTTCCATCAGCACGGTGCCCTGTGCTACATAGGCGCCCTGCTCCACATTGCGGCGCATGAGCACGCCGCTGACCGGCGCGAAAATTTCGAGCTCCTGCCGCACGCGTCCGCTTTCAAGAATGGCGTCGATCTGCGCCTCGCTCAGCTCCCACTGCAGCAGCCGTGCCCGTGCCGCCCGCAGCAGCTCAGGGTGCTGCGCTGCCAGCCGCTGCGCCTCGAGCAGCTCCTGCTGTGCACTCACGAGCTCGGGTGCATACACCCGCGCAAGCAGCTCACCCCGGCTTATCTGCATGCCGGTCTCAGCCGTGCGCAGGTAGGTGAGGCGCCCGGGGAAATGGGCACTCACCCGGTGCAGGCGGCGCTCATCGGGCACTACCCGGCCCGGCAGGCTAAGCTCGCGCACCGGCTGTGCCGACACCACTTCCGTAGTGCGGATGCCCGCAAGGTGCACGGCGGCTTCACTCATGCTGAGCTCGAAATCGCCGCCGTCATCGGCGGAAGCCGGGGTAAGGTCCATCGCACAAATCGGGCACAGCCCGGGCCCCTCCTCGCGGATGGCCGGGTGCATGGAGCAGGTCCAGACCGTTTCAGCCGCAGCTGCGGAACCGTTACCGGCTTCCCCGTGGCTGTGCGCGTGATCATGATCGTGGCCGTGGCCGTTATGCGCATCATGATTATGACTTCCGCCAAAAATCAGCCATCCCAGAAAAAGTCCGGTCAGCAGTACGCCCGTAAGCAGCAGCAGTGTTTTTTTATTCCATTCCATCATTCTAAAAATCAAAAAGTTAATCGTTCGGGATGTGAGCCTATTTTCGGGTGCGGCCTACTCAAGGCTGAGCACCAGTTCCAGCCAGCTTGCGGTTTCGCGCTCGATGCGGGCCAGTTCACGCTCCGCGCGGAAGCGGGCTTCAAGCCGGTCGGTGCGGGCTTCGAGCCAGTCGCGGCGCAGCTGCAGCAGCTCCCTGAAGCCCGTTTCAGAGGCGGCGTAGCTTTCCAGCTGCAGGCGGTAGAGCTGCTCAAAAGCCGGCTGCAGCTCCTCATCGTAGAGGCTTACCGCCCGCCGGGCTTCGCGCCAGGCCGACTGCAGGGTTTCCGCTCGGGCGACCATCCGAAGCCGGGCCGCCTCGCGGTTTTGTTCGAGGGCCTGCATGCCGGCGCGGTACTCGTCACGCCGGCCGTCGTATTTGCCTCGCCACAGCGGCACGCGCACGGTCGCCATCCCGTAAAAAGATTCCTTCATGGCGGGCATCATGTTCATGGTGCCGTAATCGCGGCCCATCACCTCAAATCCCAGACCGAATTCGGGCAGCCCCATGCGGCGGTTTTGCTCCATCGCGTGCTCCAGGGCCTGCGTGCGCTGCGTGTATTCGCGCAGTTCCGGCCGGTTTTGCAGCAGCTGCAGGGTGATGTGTTCCGGGCCTGCCACCAGCTCCCGAAGCGGCACCTCAGCCCGAAGATTCAGCGGTCGCTCAGGCGCGCGCTGCAGCAGCGTATTGAGCCGGGTCTGAAGCGGAAGCCGGGCATCCTCCACGTTCTGGATGCGGGTCTGCAGCCGGCTGCGCTCCATCTGCAGGGCGATGCGCTCGGTTTGGCGCGCGAGCCCGGTTTCGTGCCGTGCCGCCAGCCAGTCTTCGAGCTGTGCGAGCAGGGCCAGCTCTTCGTGCAGGAGCTGCTCCCGCTGCCCGTTTTCGGCCAGATCGAGCCAGCCCAGCTGCACCTCAAGCACCAGATCGAGGGCGGCCTCCAGATGGCGCTGCCCTTCGGCGGCGGTGAGCTGTTCCTGCTGCCGCTGCGCTGCGCTCAGGGTGCCAAACCAGGGGAACATCTGCATGGCCGAAACCGAGAAGCGCCCCAGAAGCTGACTCTCCTCCGCCGGATTAATGAAGTAGCCCAGATTAACTTCCGGGTCGGGCAGCGACCTCACCTGACGCTCCCGGCTTGCCTGCGCCTCAATCTGATGCGCCGAGGCCGCAAGGGCCGGGTTAAAGCTGAGGGCTTCCAGAATCAGGGCTTCGGCTTCAGCCGGCAGCTTTTGATCGGCCACCTGCTGCGCCAAAGCGGAACTTCCGGCGGCAGGCAGCAGGGCAAGCAGCCCGAAAACGGCGAGGAGCTTCCCCATCCCCCGAAAAAAAACAGCGGAGGCGGGAATGGCCTTGTTTTTTGTAGTATGCATGATTGTTTTCATCATCATCATAAAAATCAGGGTGATGTGGTTTCGGCCGGAGCCGGAATCACGAAATCGGGGCGGTATTCGGCGGCAATGGCGTAGAGCAGGGGCACCATGAAAAGCGACAGCAGCAGGAACAGCACGCCGCCGAACAGCGGTATGGCCATGGGCGTCATGATTTCGGCGCCGCGGCCGGGCGAGGTGAGGATCGGCAGCAGGGCCAGCAGGGTGGTCGCGGTTGTCATCAGGCAGGGACGCACCCGGCGCAGACCGGCTTCGATGGCCGTTTCGATGATTTCAGCGCGGCTGTCGGGTCGTTTCTCGGCAAACAGCTGCCGCAGATAGGTCGCCTGCACCACGCCGTCATCCACGCCTATGCCGAACAGCGCAAGGAAACCGACCCACACGGCCACGCTCAGGTTCACGGTACCCATGCCGAACAGGCCGCGGATATCCATGCCAAGCAGGCTGAAGTTCATGAACCAGGGCTGCGCCCACAGCCAGAGCATGAGGAAACCGCCGGCCCATACCAGCGCAATGCTGCTGAAGATGATGCCGGTTTGGGTAACCGAGCGGAACTGCAGGTAAATCAGCATGAAGATGAGCAGCAGGGTTACCGGCACGATCACCAGCAGCCGCTGCGCCGCCCGCTGCTGATTGCGGTACTCGCCCTCAAGGGTGAAGCTGACGCCCGCCGGCACTACGAGTGCGCCCGAGGCGATGCGCCGGTCGAGATGGCGCTGCACGTTTTCGGCCACCTCCACGGCTGCAAAACCCGGCACCGCATCGAAGGTGACATAGCTGTTCAGGAAGGTGTTCTCGCTGCGGATGCTCATCGGGCCGGTCGCGAAGCGAATCTCCGCCAGCTGACCCAGCGGAATCTGACTGCCGTCAGGGGCGGGTACCAGAATGAGGGCGATGTTCTCCGGGTTGTCGCGGTACTCACGGGCATAGCGCACCCGCACCGGATAGCGCTCGCGGCCTTCAACGGTAGTGGTGAGGGGCATGCCGCCAACCGCGATGGAAATCACCTCCTGCACCTGCTGCACGGTAAGGCCGTGCCGGGCCAGGGCTTGCCGCTGCAAATCAATTTCGAGGTAGGGCTTGCCCACCACGCGGTCGGCAAACACCGAAGCTGCGCGAACGCCCTCAACCTCGCGGATCAGGTGCTCGAGCGCCACGGAGAAGTCATCAATCGTTTGCAGATCGGGGCCGCTTACCCGGATGCCGATGTTGGCGCGCATGCCGGTTTGCAGCATGATGATGCGGGTCTCGATCGGCTGTAGTTTCGGGGCAGTGGTTACACCGGGGATGGTGGCCGCGGCGGCTACTTCGCTCCAGATGTCATCAACCGAGCGGATGTGATCGCGCCACTGCCGGTAGAAGCGCCCGCGCCGGTCGGGGATAAGGCCGCCGTTTTCGTCCCGCACAAAGTTTCCTTCGCGGTCAACCCGGAAGCGGATGCGCCGGCCGTTTTCGTCGGTCCTGAACTCCGGATGATAGGTCACCACATTTTCGAACATGGAAATCGGTGCGGGGTCAAGGGCCGACTCCACGCGCCCGATTTTGCCCAGCACGCCCGACACCTCAGGGATGGAAGCCACGCGCATATCCATGATCTGCACCATTTCGGCGACCTCCGCCATGCCGGCGTGCGGCATGGTAGTGGGCATTAGCAGGAAGGAGCCTTCATCGAGGCGGGGCATAAACTCGCGGTTAAGGCCGGGGAAGGTGTGCGAGGCTGACTGCCAGAGCCCGGTTTCACGCAGCTCCCAGCCGACTGATTCCGCAGCCGTAGCCGGCAGCTGAAATACCCGGCTGAAGCCCAGCCACGACAGCGCGCCGAAAAACAGCAGCAGCACCGGAAGCACAAAAAACAGTGCTCTCCGCTGCATAAAAAACCGCAGCGCCCGCTCATACACGCGCATAAATCCCCAAAACGAAAGCAGCACCAGCGCCACCACAAAAACAAGAAACAGGGTGTTAATCAGCCGGCTGTTTTCGGGGCCAAGCGGAAGCCAGCTGTCTGACATCAGCCAGCTCAGCCCCAGCACGATGATGACGGTGTTGGCCAGGCTGAGCAGGCCCGGCTTGAGGCCCTTAACTTCAAAGGCGCGGAGGAGCCCTGTGAGGCCCAGCCCCAGCAGTATGAAGCCCGCCCACGGCAGCAGCCAAAAGGCCGCGAGGCCGCTCACCACAAGCAGGGCGCTCCAGATTTTTTTCCACAGCAGCTTGTCGAAGCGGGCCGTGAACAGCCAGTACGCAAACGCGGGAATAATGGTGAGGGTGATGACGAGCGCGGCCAGCAGCACAAAGGTTTTGGTGAACGCCAGCGGACCAAACAGGCGGCCTTCCTGCGCTTCCAGCAGAAATACGGGCAGAAAGCTGATAATGGTGGTGAGCAGGGCCGTAACGATGGCGGGGCTCACTTCCTGCGCGGCTTTGGCAATCACTCCGATGCGGCTTTCGGCCAGGGGCGCATCCTCCAGCCTTCGCAGCATATTTTCGGTAAGAATGATGCCCATATCGACCACCGTACCGATTGAGATCGCGATACCGGCCAGGGCTACTACGTTGGCTTCTACACCGAAATGCCGCATCATGATGAAGGAGATGAGCACGGCCACAGGCATGAGCGCGGAAACCAGCAGGGCGGTGCGCAGGTGCATCACCAGGGCGATGATTACGATGAGCGTAATCAGGATTTGCAGGGTGAGGGCCTGCTCCAGGGTGCCGAGGGTTTCAAGGATGAGGTCGCTGCGGTCGTAGAAGGGCACGATGCTGACCTGCGAGCGGGTGCCGTTATCGAGGGTGCGTACCGGCAGACCAGGGGCAATTTCTTCCATTTTGGCTTTTACCGCCTCAATCACCTGCAGCGGATTTTCACCGAATCGGGCAACGACCACCCCGCCAACGGCTTCGGCGCCTTCGAGGTCGAGCATGCCCCGCCGCTGCGCCGGACCCGTAGTGACTTCGGCCACATCGCGGATGAGCACCGGCACATTGTTGTTCACGGCTACCACGCTGTTCTCAATATCAGCGAGACTGCGGATGTAGCCGAGGCCGCGCACCACGTACTCAACGCGGTTCATTTCGAGGGTGCGGGCGCCCACATCGAGATTGCTCTGCCGCACGGCATTGGCGATCTGCGTTACCGTAACACCGCGCTCACGCATGCGCACGGGGTCGATATCCACCTGATATTCCCGCACGAAGCCGCCAATACTTGCGACCTCCGCCACGCCCGAAGCCGAAGAAAGGGCGTATTTCACCTGAAAATCCTGAATGCTGCGGAGCTCATCCAGATCCCAGCCCCCGGCGGGGTTTCCGTCGGGGTCGAGCCCCTGCAGGGTGTACCAGAACACCTGACCCAGCGCGGTGGCATCCGGACCGAGGGAGGGCTGCACGCCTTCCGGCAGGATGCCCGCGGGCAGCGCATTCAGCTTTTCGAGGATGCGGGCGCGGCTCCAGTAAAACTCCGCATCATCCTCAAAAATGATGTTGATGGCCGAAAAGCCAAACATCGAGTTGCTGCGCACGGCCCGCACGCCGGGCAGACCTAACAGCTGCGTTGTGAGGGGGTAGGTAATCTGATCTTCAATATCCTGTGGCGAGCGGCCGGGCCACTCCGTAAAGATAATCTGCTGATTGTCGCCGATATCGGGGATGGCGTCAACGGCAACGGGATCGCGGGGCCAGATGCCCAAATCCCAAGCGAAGGGCGATGTAGCGAGGCCCCATCCCACCAGAAAAAAGAGCAAAAGCGCGGCAATAAGCCGGTTTTCCAGAAAAAAACGAATGGTTCGGTGAAGCATAAGCTGCTGTGTTGAAATGGAGAAAAGCGTGGAGCGCACATCCAAAGCGGACCATACCGGGGCATGGCAGCAAAGCTGACGGGTTTGGGGGGATGTGCGAAAAAAAGCTGAATGCGGGCTTCAGAGCCCTTCAGTCAGCGGCGCTTTCTCAAATCAGATAGCAGCAGTTTACGACACGCAGCGGGAGGGCGGCTGCGGGAGGGCGGATCAGATCGCCGGAAGGTCGGGGAGCGGAAAACCGGGGGAGGGAAGCCTGCAGGGCTTCATCAGCGGTATTGTGCTGAAGCAGCGGAAAAAGGGGGAAGGATTCTTTTTGCGGAACAACGACCCTTTTCAGGATTTCAGCGAAATTGGGCGCATCAGATGCCAGGCTGAAAAAGCAGTCGCACTCCGTACAGCAGGCCGGCACAGCTGCGGATGGTTCGCATCCGCGGGTGCGCTCATCAATGCTAAAAAAAGGGGTAAGTCCGGCAAGCAGGGTTTCACCTGCAAGCTGAGCAACGGCTTCGGCCTGTTCAGGGCAGCAGCTCATAAGCGCGGCCCGCTCCGGGGCTGGGGCAGCAGTTTCCGGGCAGGGCAAACCGGCATACGCAGCCACGGCTTCTGCGGCAGGCAGAACCACGGAAAGCATCATCCAAAAACTTATGAAAATGCTGACTTTTGACCGTAATGAGTTGGTATGCCCTTTCATCGGTTTAGTTTACTACGTCGGGTCCTTTGTAGGTAAAGCCGCTGGCTTCCACAATTTCAGCTACCATTTCTTCGGTAACCTTTCCGGCTATCATAGCGATGCCGTTGGTGTGATCAACTTCGGCTTTTTCGATTTGCGGGTGCTTTTCAAGCTGTTTTTTCAGACGGGAGGAACAACCGTTGCAGGTCATTCCTTCCACCCGAATGCTTAGTGTGTCTTCCATAATGAGAGTTGTTTGTTTAACCAACCATCATCACCAAAACAACAAGAAGTGCAAGCCCTACTTTCAGGGCGGTCATTTTGTTCTTTCTCATGGCAATACCCTAACTTGCTTATTCGTGAGTCCTTAGCGTGCTGACGAATATAGTTAAGTAAACCATGACTGGCAACCTGATGGCCGGATAATTTAAAATTAAGTTGGCTGGCGGTTAATATACTCATTTTGCTTACAATTTCCGGATACGCAGGCTGTTGCCGACTACGCTCACCGAGCTCAGGGCCATGGCAAGGGCGGCAAACATGGGGCTGAGTATGCCAAATGCCGCAAGCGGTATGCCCACAGTGTTGTACACAAAGGCCCAGAAAAGGTTCTGCCGGATGATCCGGAGCACGCTCCGGGAAAGTGTGATGGCCTCGGCAACCTTGCCGAGCGAAGCACCGGCAATGGTGATATCAGCTGATGAAACCGCGAGGTCGGTGCCGCTGCTCAGCGCAATACCGAGGTCGGCCTGTACCAGCGCTGCCGCATCGTTGATGCCGTCGCCCACCATGGCCACATGCTTGCCCTGCTGCTGATAGTGCTGCACAATCTGCGCTTTCTCGTCGGGCTTCACGCCGAAGCGCACTTCCTCAATGCCCAGCTTTCCGGCTACGTAACGCGCCGTTTTTTCCTGATCGCCGGTAACCATCACCGGCATGATGTTCATGGCTTTGAGCTGCTTCACAAATGCGGCCGCATCTTCGCGGGGCTCATCGCTGATGCTCAGCAGGCCAGCCGTTTCGCCGTCGATAAGCACAACCAGAACCGTGCGGCCGGCTTCCTGCCAGGTATCGATTCGGGCCTGCACATCCGCACTTGTCCCGCCCAGCAGCTCTACAGAGCCGATCTGCACTTTTTCCCCGTTCACCACTCCGGTAATGCCGGTTCCGGCCTGCGTCTGCGTACTTTCCGCGCGGGGCATGTGCGGCGCTTTTTGCTTTGCGTAGCGCACCACAGCCTGCGCGATCGGGTGATCGGACTCCTGCTCGACGGAGGCCGCAAGGCTGAGCAGCTCCTCCTCCGGCAAACTTCCCGTGGTGAAGATGCCGGTGAGCTGCATTTCGCCGGTGGTGAGGGTTCCGGTCTTATCGAGGAGGATTACGTCGGCCTTTCGGGCTTCTTCCAGGGTAATGGCATCTTTTATGAGGATGCCTTTCTCTGCCGCCCGGCCTGAGCCGACCATAATGCCGGTGGGTGTTGCCAGCCCCAACGCGCAGGGGCAGGCGATAATGAGCACAGCCACCATGTTGACCACCGCTTTTGCGGGGTCGCCGTCCAAGAACATCCAGGCAAGCAGGGTGATGAGGGCAATCACAATTACGACGGGTACGAATACGGCAGCGACTTTATCCACCAGCCGCTGAATCGGCGGCTTGGAGCCCTGCGCGCGCCGCACGGCCTCGATAAGACGGGCCAGGGCTGTATCTTCGCCTACGGCAGTAGCCTTCATCCGGAAGGACTGATTTGTGTTGCGCGTGCCGCCGGTTACGGCATCGCCGGGGGTTTTGTCGGCCGGCACGCTTTCACCGGTCATCATCGATTCATCAAGCGAGGGGCTGCCGCTGAGCACTTCACCATCAACCGGAACCTGCTCAAATGCCTTCACGAGCAGCTCGTCGCCCGTGCGCACCTGATCGAGGGTGATGGTTTCGGGCTGCCCCCCGGCACCGATGCGGTGCGCGCGCGGCGGCGTGAGTTTGAGGAGCCCGCCCAGGGCATCACGGCTTTTGTTTCGGGCGCGCTCTTCCATCCACCGGCCCAGTAAAATGAGGGCGATAATCACAGCCGCGGTATCGAAGTACACATCCATCGGTTCCACCAAACCGCCTTCGCGCCCGAAGAAAGTCGCATAACCGCTAAACAGGAAAGCCGCGCCGGTACCCACGGCAACCAGCACGTTCATGTCGGCGCTTTTGCGCTTCACCGCTTTCCATGCGCCCGTAAAAAACTGACTCCCGGCATAAAACATAATGAAGCCGGTAAGCAGCAGCTGCGCCAGATTCCATTCAAACATAACCGGATGGATGGCCTCATGCCAGGCATGGATGAACATCGGGCCCATATCCATCACACTTACGAGCAACGCCAGCGGCAGCGCGATAAAAAACCGGCGCCGGAAAGTGGTGCCCTCCGTTTCTGTGGGTGAAGCGGTAGTAGTGTTTCCGGTGATGGCTTCTGCTTCGAAACCCGCTGCATCTACGGCTTCAATTACGGGGTTCAGGTCGGGCTCATCCCGGAAAAAGCGGGCTTCGCCGGTCGCGAGATTCACCGAAACGTCGCGGGTGCCCGGCACCCTGGCGATGGCCTTCTCGACACCGGTTACGCAGCTCGCGCAGCTCATGCCGGTAATTTTCAGGCGGTGCTCAGCGGGCTGCTGTTTTTTTGTTTCGGGCAGTACCGCTTCGAAGCCGGCATCGTCAACGGCCTGCATCAGCCGCTCTTCCGAAATTTTGCCGGCCTCGTAAACCACTTCGGCCTGATTGGTCGCCAGATTTACGGAAACTTCTTCAACGCCCTCAACCCGGCTGAGGGCTTTTTCGACACCGCTCACGCAGCTCGCGCAGCTCATGCCTTTGATATCGAATCGGATGCGGGAGAGGGTTGCTTCCATAGCAAAACGGGCTTTTGGCTTTCGGGATGATGACTCCTTAAGGTAGGCACTTTACCGGGCCCGGGCGTTCGGATTTGCCGCTACTTTGTATATATTTTTTGGGTGATGCGTTTCTAAATCGCATCCAGTGAGCGGCGTTCCCCGCCCTTTTGCCGCCAGGCCGTGGGGCTGAGGCCGGTCTGTTCCCTGAAGCGGGCCGAGAAGTGCTGCGAGGAACTGTAGCCGAGGGTGAGGGCAATTTCACCAACGCTGAGGCGGTTGAGAGCGAGTAATTCTTTGGCGCGTTCGGTGCGCAGCTTCTCATAAAACTGCGTGATGGTGTGTCCGCTTGTTTGGGTGAACTGCCCGCTCAGGTAGCTGTAGTTTTTGTTTAGCTTGCTGCTTAGCCAGTCAGAAAGCAGGCCCGGTGCTGCCCCCGCCTCGATTTGCTGCTGAAACCTGATGATCTCACTTTTGATCTGAGCGCCCAGCTGTTCGTCGCCCGGGGGGATAAGCTCAAAGCCTTTTGCACGAAGATCCGCTTCCAGCTGCTCCAAAGCGGCCTGTTCCGGCGGACTTTGCAGCACGGCTTCACCCAAACGAACGGTCTCCTGGCGCAGCCCGGCATCGCTCAGGCTTTGCTCCACCGCATCGATACAGCGGGGACAAACCATATTTTTTATGCTGAGGACATACATGCGGGCAATCCGGCTTTCGTCGGTTAAAAAAGAAAAGGCAGTATCCTTCCGATTGAGGATACTGCCTTTACAAACATCTGCCGCGGGAAAATTATTCCACGGTAACGCTTTTGGCCAGGTTACGCGGCTGATCTACGTTACACTTGCGGTACACCGCAATCTGATACGAGAGAATCTGCAGCGGAATTACCGTGAGCAGGGGCGTAAGTAAATCGTGCGTTTCCGGAATGGTAACCGAGAATTCAGCAAGGCGCTGAACGTCTTTGTTATTATCCGTAGTGATGGCAATTACACGGCCTTTGCGGGCACGTACTTCCTCGATGTTGCTCACCATTTTGTCGTTGGTATGTGCTGCTGAAGCGAGTACCACTACCGGCATAAGCTCATCGATAAGGGCGATAGGTCCGTGCTTCATTTCAGCGGCCGGGTAGCCTTCCGCATGGATGTAGGAAATCTCCTTGAGCTTGAGCGCGCCTTCAAGGGCAACCGGGAAATTGTAGCTGCGGCCGAGATACAGGAAATTCGGGGCATAGGCAAAAAGGCGGGCAATGGCGTCAATTTCATCAAACTTGGTCATGATTTCCGCCACCTTCTTCGGAATTTCGCTCATGGCCTTAATGATTTTTGAAGCTTCGTCCGGAGCCAGCGTTTTACGGCGCTGACCGAGCAGAATGGCCATCATGGTAAGCACCGTAACCTGTGCGGTAAACGCTTTGGTTGAGGCAACCCCGATTTCAGGGCCGGCGTGAGTGTACACCCCTGCATCGGTTTCACGCGCAATGGTTGAGCCTACCACATTGCAGATGCCAAGCACAAGCGCTCCTTTGGAGCGGGCTTCGCGCACGGCTGCCAGGGTATCGGCTGTTTCACCGCTTTGGGAGATCACGAGCATCACATCTTCTTTGGTGATGAGCGGATCGCGGTAGCGGAACTCGGAAGCGTATTCGACCTCGACCGACATCTTGGCGAGGTGCTCAATCAGGTATTCACCAACAAGCCCGGCGTGCCAGCTTGTACCGCAAGCCGCAATAATGAGGCGGCGGGCATTTACCAGGCGGTCTGTGACTGCTTCGATACCGCCGAGAACAATTTTATTATCTTCCACAATAAGCCTTCCGCGCATACAGTCGGCGATTGTTTGACTTTGCTCATGAATTTCTTTGAGCATGAAGTGGGCATATCCGCCTTTTTCAATTTGCTCAATATTCATTTCAAGCTCGTGAACTTCCTTGCTGAGCTTAACATTTGAAATGGTTTTCACCTGATAGCCGTCGCGGCTGATAATTGCCATTTCATCATCATCGAGATAAACCACTTTATTGGTGTATTCGATAATCGGGGAAGCATCAGAGGCAATAAACACCTCGTTATCGCCAATGCCAAGCAGCAGAGGCGAGCCCTTCCGGGCTACGATAATTTTATCCCGCTCGTTTTTATTTACGATAGCCAGACCGTAGGTGCCGTCAACCTGCTTGAGAGCCATCTGAACGGCTGTTTCAAAATCAACGGATGCAACCCGCTGAATTTCTTCAATAAGGTGTGCGAGCACTTCTGTATCGGTCTCTCCCTGAAAAATGTGGCCCTTATTGCTAAGTTCTTTTTTGAGGGCATCGTAATTTTCGATAATGCCATTATGAACAATGGCGAAATTCTGACTGCCATCCCAGTGGGGGTGTGCGTTGATGTCGTTGGGCTCGCCGTGTGTGGCCCAGCGGGTATGCCCTATGCCAATGGTGCCTGTAACGTCTGTTTCTGTGAGCAGACTCTCAAGATTGGCAACTTTGCCCTTTCCTTTCCTTACAATTAATGTTCCGTTTAAAATTGCGATTCCTGCTGAATCGTAGCCTCTGTATTCAAGTCTTTTAAGCCCCTTGATGATAACATCTGAAGCTTCGCGAAATCCAATGTATCCGACTATTCCGCACATAAGAGTATTGGGTTTGTTATTGATTTACTTAATAATACAGGTTTAACTGAACTGCTCAATTAATGCACAGTAAACCTGCACGACCTGCTGTTCTTGACTTGGAAAAGTTATAATTCACCTAAATTAGGGAATTAAAACCAGTGTTGAAAGCGCATTTTTTTTTCACCTTTTATCATGATTCCTGTTCCTGATTGTGCATTAAGCTTACTTTGCTAAATTGTAAAAACAGCTTGCAACATCCACAAAAGCCTTTTTCTGAAAATGGGTTGATCTCTCAGAAACATGTTAGTTATAAATACATATATTATAATAATGGCATTACTTAATGGCGTTATACGGCAATCTGATTCACAAAATGTGCTCATTTAATTGCTATATTGGCTAAACTCTATTCCCTTTTTGAGTTATAGAGCCATCTCTAATCAGGTCTTCCAAGCTCAATAGCTGAACCATGCAACTTTGCTTTTTCGATGATTCAAGGGCTACACGGCTGATGCCCCTCACATTAACAAAGCCGTCAAATATGGTCAGGATCGGAATTCTGACTATAGCTGAAAAATGGGAGCGGTACCTCAGCCCGGAACTGGTTACACGTCAGCTCCCTGAATATATGGCTGGTGTGTACCCCGCACCTCCGCTCAACCCCGACGAGGACTGTATTTGGATTAACGGCCGTTTTTTACCGGACCTCGAAGTTTTAGGCCAAATTATGCAGCTGCAGACCGATGAAGGCCTGATGCACAGCAATACGCCCGTTGCTCTGAGGATGGATGGCAGCAGAAGTGTCAGCATTTTCAATGCTGGCAGCATTCCTGGCACAGATATAAGCTTTCGTGATACCGACCGCGGAACTTTGCTTGATGCACCCTGGCAGGTTTTTGGATTTAACGGCGGGGAAATACTGGCAGATATAAGCCTGCTCAAATCAGGCTTAAGACCTGTTGATGAAAGTCGGTTTCCGGGTGTATTTTTTCAAAACGCCTATCAGATATTTGTTGATGAAGGCGTCGTAATCGAGCCTGGCTGCACAATACTTGCAGCAGAAGGGCCTGTTTATATTGGTGCGAAAGCTACCATTATGGCAGGTTCAATGCTCCGTGGCCCTGCTGCTGTGTGTGATCATGCTACCGTAAAAATGGGCGCAAAAATTTATGCTGACACCACCATCGGCCCCTGGTGTAAGGTCGGGGGGGAAGTTCAGAATGTGGTAATGCAGGCCTACTCGAATAAAGGCCATGACGGATTTCTTGGCAACTCTGCCATCGGCGAATGGTGCAACCTCGGTGCCGACACTAACAACTCCAATCTGAAGAACAACTACAGCAGCGTGCGGCTCACTGAATGGGAGACCGGAAAGGAATACGATACCGGCCTGCAGTTCTGCGGCACCATCATGGGCGATCACTCCAAAACAGCCATCAATACCATGCTCAATACGGGCACGGTTTGCGGGGTTTTCTCCAATATCGTGCTGGGTGATTTCCCCCCGAAGCACATCAAATCCTTCCGATGGCTCACCAAAAACGGTGAGGATATCTACAAGTTCGACAAAGCTATGGAGGCTGCCGAAAGAATGATGGGCCGCCGCGGCATTGAAATCACACCGGAATACCGGGCTATGATGCGGTTTCTGTTTGAAAAAGCCAACCGCTAAACCGCACGGCCGCACGGCCGGCACCCTTGCCGTTTATGCCGGCTCGTAGGCCTGATCTTCTTCGGGCTCCCGCTCGCTTGTAATACCGTGCGCTTTGGGGCGGCCGTTTTCATCTACATGCACGAAAACAATTTTATCGATAGTGATAATCTTGTTTTTATTGAATTTATTCCGGACTTCACACTTAAAGGTAACAGAAGTTGTCCCGAAGCTGAGTATCTCCATACCCATTTCAATGATATCTCCGGCTTTGGCCGAATTGATGAAATTGATTTCGGAGATAAATTTCGTAACAAGCTTATCGCTCTGAAGCTGGCAAATAGCGAAAATCGCAGCTTCTTCATCAATCCACCGCAGCAGGCTTCCGCCAAACAGGGTGTGGTTGGGGTTAAGGTCTTCAGGCTTGATTAGTTTTCTGGAATAGAATCTCATGATATTTTTATCTTAATGGACAGCATTATTATCGGAACTGTATTTCTGGATTTTCGCATTTTCAAAAGGCATCACAGCCTATAGCAAAGCTTGTACCAAACTGATGCAGCCTGTCGTTTCAATTTCCTGTATTAAGCTTTTCAGGTATTAATCAATGCTGCTTTCTCTAAACATTTAAACCGGCAATAGCGTTGCTGAAGTACAGGATAGCTGCCAAACTGCTGTTTTTCTTTCAACGACTCAGACCTACGTATCAAAACCTTGAACGCACAGACCACCATACAGCGCGAAATTTCAGCATTAATCAGGTTGTTGGATGATCCCGAACCCTCTATCCGGCAAACCATAACCAATCGCCTTATAGAAATAGGGGAGGCAGCCGTGCCTCAGCTTGATGAGCACCGGGTTAAAACCAGCGACCCAAGCCTGCGTAATCAGGTTCAGTCGATAATCCGCTCAGCTACTTTCGGCAGTTACCAGGAAGAAGTTGCTGTTTTGGCAGGGCAGGGCATTCACACCATGGAAGAACTTGAAGATGCTGTTTTTCTGTTTTCACGATTCCAAAACCCAACCCTGCGCATCCGGCCTTTCAGGGAGTTGCTTGATGCACTCGCTCACGAAGCAGCTGTACCTATTAAAAAAGCAGATACGGCTGAAGCACAAATGCTGGCTTTTACCCGCTTTTTGTTTGTTGAAAATGATTTCAGGGGTTGCACCGAAGACTTCCTGCACCCCCGGCATTCCTATCTGCACGAGGTACTTCAGCACCGGCGCGGAATTCCGCTATCGCTTGCTTTTGTGATGCTTTTTTTAGCAGACCGGCTTAAACTGCCCTTCTACGGAATGAACATCCCCCTTCATTTTCTGGTGAAGTTTGTTACCCCTTCCAACCAAAGCATACTTGTAGATCCGTTCAATCAGGGTAGCATTATTTCAAGGGAGCAGTGCGACCGCTTTCTTGCAAATAACGGAATTCGCAGGTTTCCGGAATACTATGAAGCAGCATCCCCTTATTCGATGTTCACGCGCTTTGTACGAAACCTCATTAACGGGCACATGGAAAGCAGCGAACCTGAGCTTGCCCGCTCCCTGCAGGAGCTGCTTATGCTCGTTGAATCGGCCCATACAGATCGTCAGTAATAAAAAAACGGGCACATGTATTCTGCGCTTACCTGAGCCCGTTTTCACCTGCCTGTAATTACAAAGGATGCCCAGTTAACCGGGTGAGCATACTGCGGGTTTTCAAGCAGGCTCAGCTGTGCTTCGCGCAAAGCCTCTTTATAGTTAAGTTCCGTGTTTCTGCGGCTAAAGCGCGGCCGTTCCTCGTATTGCCGGTTTAGTTGCTGGTAAAAATTTCGCATCAGCAGAGAAGTTGCACGGTCTTCCACACTCCAAAGGGTTACGGCTACCGCAGAGCTGCCGGCGTTCAGGAAAGCACGTTGCAGGCCAAGCACTCCTTCACCGCTTAAAACCCTGCCGATACCCGTATTACAGGCGCTTAACATTACAATATCAGCGTTTAGCCGTAAAACACTGATTTCAGTTGTCCTCAAAAATCCGTCAACATTATGACCGTAACCCTCATCTTCTGCAGAAGTTGCAAGTACCAGACCGGAATACCGCGGGTTACGTTCATCCAATAACCCGTGCGCAGCAAAGTGAATAAGACTGTAGCGTGAAATATCAGGCTCAGAAAGTACCGTTTCTCTTGCCTCCGTACCCGTTTTGAGGCGTACGGCTCCGGGGAAAAACTCAGCAACCCAACGACCTTCAAGCTCGCTGAACGGCAGCGGGCGCAGGTTTTGCATATCTGCGATGTTTCCGGAGGTTCGGGCATCCGGGTCAGAGGCCGGGATTACAGGATTAGCAAACACAAGTGCTTCACGCCTGCCATTTCGGTTAATCAGATGGCGCTGATTTAGCAGGCTGCGGGCAGTAAAAGAGGGGGTAAAGGAGATGGTTTTTGTTTCAGCAAAATAAGTATCTCGGTAGCGCAGGGCAGCAACAGGCAAATACGCCCAAACACCATCTACCGAAATAATCAGCTCTCTGGCACCGGCCAAAATCTCCAGAATTTCAACCGGTATCATGGCTGTCGTTACTTCATCCAAAAATGGCTTCAGCTCTGATAAAGGCAGCCCTGAAATAATTCTTTCCCTCACTCCGGTAACATTTTCTGCAAGCTCCTTACCGGAGAGGCTTACAACCCCCTGTCGCGTTTCTGTATTGGTGAAGGCCAGATAGCCGGTTTCAGAGCCCCCGGTAACAATATGTAAGCCAACGGCACCCTGATCTAACTGAGCAGCGGCCTGTGCAAGGCTGATGCGCGGCGGGTTCATAAGTTCGTGCAGTGCCGGGTTTATAAGCGAGACTTCACCCAACAGTGCTTCAAGCCTTAACTGCTGCTGCTCGATCTCCATTTGCAGCGTATCACGCTGTATAGGATCGGCAGCCTGAAGTACCTGATTTTCCAATGAAATAATCCCGGCCTGCAGTACTTCAAAATCCTGCTGTCTGTTAATTTCAATCAGAGATTGCGAAAGCAGGCTGCTGAGGTTCAGTTCTTCTGAAAAAACTCTTGATTTGAGGCGTTCTGCTACATCAAAGGCCTTAGCTGCATCTCCTTTTTTCATGTAAATCAGAACTATTTCAGACACATACCGGCTTAGCTCACTAAAGTATTCCGCGCGTGTGTTTCCCGTTAATGCCGTCTCCAGGCGGAACTTTTCAAGGTACTCGAGAGCTTCACCGGCCTGAATGAGGCCTGCCTGCTCGTTAATTGCTATCAGGTTGAAGGCTTTCCTGAAATAAAATTCGGGTTCGATACGGTAAGGAGCGGCCTGAATATACCTGGTACCCGCTTCCCTAAAATATCGCGCTGCTGATATGTAATCAGAATTAAGATAGCTGAGATATGCCTTTTGGGCTATAAAGTCAGCCGTTTCAAGCTGCGACCCAAGCTCCCCAATGATTTCTTCTGTGGCACTGATTACCTCATGCGCCTTAACTGTATCACCGGTTTTTAACAAAAAATCCAGATATGAAAGCTTAAGCCGTACAACCCAGGGCAAGTTCACCTCCTTTACCATAGCATAGGAGCGCTCGTAATTATACTTTGCAGCCTCAGGTTCCCCTAAATTAAGATGCACCAGCCCCAACGCGCTGTAAAGCAATGATTTGGATCTGGTTTCTCCAAATTCCTGCGCGGCTTCAAGACCTTCCCTGTAATAAAGCATGGCAGCATCAAAATTTCCGAGGCGGTTCAGCACATTGGCAAAGCTGCTTACAATCTCCATATACAGGCGCCTGTGGTTGATCAGCGTTGCATAGTGAAGTGCCCTTTCGTACATCACCAGACTTTGATCAAGGCGGTTTAAGTCGTCGAAAGTACGGGCATAGTTCAGGTATGTTGCTGCAAGGCCAAGTTCACCACCGTTCTGAACACGAAAACGGTACTGCAGGGAGCGATGATGATAGTTAAGGGCTTCAACAAATTCTCCTGTTTCTCTGAGTAAGGTTGCAATACTGTTATTAACTACCGCATTGCGATGTGAATCATCTTCATCTATGAAATCCAGAATTCTTTTAAAACTTAACTTTGCCTGATCATAATCTCCAATCCATCTGTAGAAAAAACCACGCTCGGTAAACAACATATACTGCAGGTCAATATCAGGATTTCGCTCAAGGTATGCTTCGGCCTTATCCAATAATTCCAAAGCTGAAGCCTGATTTAGCTGACGCCTAAGAAGCTGTGCCTCAGTTATCCATAGCCTGACGATCTGCATGCTGTCGGCAGCAACACTTGTCTGCGCTTTTACAGTTTCTGCATAAAAAAACACCCCTGCGTTGCAATACGGCGTATGTACAGGTAAACAGAACAATAAAATGAGCATAGCGCTTTTAAGCAGCTTGCCTTGCGGTTTCATACAGTCATCTTAGGATTTAATCTAATAGTCCTTTAACAGCAATCAATTAAGCTAACGTTTATATATTAGTCAAGCTCAATGAGTAACTATTTAAATATTCCCGGCTTCCCCCACAGCCGGCTCAATTGCGCACAATATCAGGTATCAAAGTCGAGCGCTATCAGGATTTATCAAAAAGTGCATTTACAAAGCCGACCCGGTCAAAAACCTGCAAATCAGCTGCCTGCTCACCTACACCGATATATTTCACCGGCACGTTCAGCTCCGAAGAAATCCCGATTACGATGCCGCCTTTGGCAGTGCCGTCCAGCTTGGTGAGCGCCAGACCGGTGATATCGACCGCTTCCGTGAAGGCCTTCGCCTGCTGCATGGCATTCTGACCGGTTGAGGCATCAAGCACAAGCAGCACCTCGTGAGGGGCTTCCGGCACGATTTTGCTCATCACGCGTTTAATTTTCGAGAGCTCGTCCATCAGTCCTTTCTTATTGTGCAGGCGGCCGGCTGTATCAATCAACACTACATCTGCGCCGCGCGATTTTGCTGCGGCTACGGTATCGTAGGCAACAGCTGCCGGATCGGCATTCTGACCCTGCTGAATAATGGGCACCCCGGCCCGCTCGCTCCAGATGGTGAGCTGATTTACCGCCGCGGCCCGGAAGGTATCTGCTGCACCAAGCAGTACATTTTTTCCGGCCTGCTTGTAGTGCCAGGCAAGCTTGCCGATGGTTGTCGTTTTCCCCACACCGTTCACCCCAACTACCATAATAACATGGGGTTTGGCAGGCGTTGCCGCTTCAAACTCGGCCGGTTTGTCGGTGTCATTTTCGCGCAGCAGCGCAATGATTTCTTCCCTTAAAATCCGCTGCAGCTCATTTGTGTTCAGGTATTTGTCTTTTTTGACCCGATCTTCAATTCTGCGGATAATTTTGAGGGTTGTTGATACTCCTACATCAGAGGTAATAAGCACTTCTTCGAGCTCATCGAGCACCTCATCATCAACCGTATCCTTCCCGATAACCGCTTTACCGAGCTTGCTGAGCAGGCCGGTCCGGCTTTTTTCAAGGCCTTCTTTTAGCCGTTCTTCCTTCTTTTTAAAGCCTAATTTTTCTAAAAAACTCATAATAATTTATTCGCTTGGTTCTGTCTGCATGTTAGCAGACAAATTGCTGAAAATAATCTTTAAGGCGATATACCGCAGGGGCAGCCCTCATTCATACTGTGCGCCCTGCATTATTTCGTACCCGCGCTTCAGATAAATATAGCTTGAATACCCGAGCATGGTCACACTGGCATATTTTAGAATAAGGGTGAGGGTTTCCGCATCCGTAAACACCAGCGCAAGCCAGTACAGTGCCAGGATGTTTACCGCAATTTTGCCGGCCATCACCGACATGGCCACCTTGCCTCTTTTCTGCTTAATGAGCAGGGAACCTGCCAGAATGAGGACATCCCTCAGCACAATAAACCCAAACAGCCAGCTCGGCACCATGCCGATCCACCACACATAGGCGAACAGAATTCCGGCGCAGGCTTTATCGGCCAGCGGATCGAGCCATTTCCCCATCTCACTAACCTGATTAAGCGCCCGGGAGGCAAAACCATCCAGAAAATCTGACAGGATGATGTACCCCACCACAAGCTTCATTTCCAGATTTGGCTGGAAGTCGTTGGCATAATGAAGCCATATCAGAATAGGCAGGGCGAGTATTCTGGAAACTGACAGAAAATTACCTACCGTCCAAATCTGCTTGGTTGGTTTTTGGCCGGTTTCTGATATGTTATTCGCAGTTTCCAAAATGATGATTAAAGGGTTATTTTGCGAAGCTATACGTTTTAATGCCAATCGCATCAGATTATTAAGATACTTCTAATCCCGCGAATTTACACGAAAAGAGTGCATCACCCTTCCCCAGCACCGTGCAGTTATCCCGACTGCCCTAAACCCGCTTACATTTTTGGATTCTGTTGAAAATTGGGCCGGGAAATCGGCCTGGCTTAAAGAAAAACGCCACTCCGGCAAACAGGTTTACAAGGGCGTACTGCTGAATGCCTGGCAGGATGACGTCATTTTGCCGGACGGCAGCCGCTCGAAAAGAGAGTACATCAAACACCCCGGCGCTTCGGTTGTGCTGCCGGTTTTTGAGAACGGGGATGTGATGCTTATCGGGCAGTACCGCTACCCGGTGCAGCAGGCCCTGCTGGAGGTGCCCGCCGGAAAGCTCGACGCTGGTGAGCCGCCTGAAGTGACGGCAAGGCGGGAGCTTACCGAAGAAACCGGCCTCAGCTGCCGCGAGCTGCACTACATCGGTTTTTTCCATCCCTGCATTGGCTACTCAGATGAAGTAATCCACCTGTTTACCGCATGGGACCTGGCTGAGGGGCGGGAGAACACTGACGATGATGAGTTTCTCACCCATTTCCGGCTTCCGTTCGCGAAGGCCGTTGAGATGGTCCACTCCGGTGAAATCACCGATTCCAAAACCATCATTTCCCTGCTGCGCACCAAAGCCTGGTGGGATCGCAGCGGACCTTTTCCGCTGCCCGGCCAAACCCCCATCAAACCTGAATGAACGCACCTCCAATGCAGCCTGCCTGTTTTCTTGACCGCGACGGCACCCTGAATGTGGATCACGATTTTGTGCACCGGCCTCACGAGTGGGACTGGATTCCGGGCGTGCCCGAAGCCCTGCTGAAACTTCAGCAGGCCGGCTACAAGCTGATTGTGGTCACCAATCAGTCGGGCATCGCGCGCGGCCGCTTCACGCTGGCGCAGGTGCACGCGCTGCACGAATATGCCGGAAGGCTGCTGGCCGATACCGGCGTTCAGATTAATGGCTGGTACATTGCACCCTGGCATCCGCAGTTTCATGAGGGGCAGGATCCGGAGCTGCTGAACGAACGCAAGCCCGGCACGGTCCTGTTCGAACGGGCAGCAAAAGAGCATCAGCTGGATCTGAGCCGGTCACTCATGGTCGGCGACAAGGCGAGCGATCTCGAACCCGCACTCCGGCTCGGCATGAAGCCATTTCTGGTTCGCTCACGGTTTTTCAGCGACGAACTTGCGCAGTGGTGCACCCGGCACGAGGTGCCCGTATCAGAAACCCTGCCCCTGCTGCTCAGCGAGCGCCCGGAACTGCTTCAGCTCTGAAGCCCGACATACCAGTTTTACGGCAGCAGAGGCTGCCTTCTTTTTTCAAAATCTGACTTCACCTTTATGGAAACACCCGGCACTTCTTTCATCTCCATCGATTTCTGGAACACCATCGTAAACGCCCACACCAACGGCGAAAAACGCGCCAAACGCCGCATTGAAGCCCTCCACAAACTGGCTGAATCGTTCGGGAAAAACATTTCTGCCACCGATGTTAAGCAGGCGCACGCCCATGCCTCCGCACGCTTCGACGAAATCTGGCTGGGGCAGGCGCGCACCCCAAATTCATACGAGCTGGTGGGCTTCACCCTTGAATCCCTGAAGCTTTCGATAAGCCCGGAGCAGCAGCGCGAGCTGGCTTTTGTTTATGAGGAATCCCTGCTCGACGGCCCGCCCGAGCTGGCTCCCGGTGTGCTGGAAGCCGTCGAAAAACTGGCCGCTCACTACAAGCTGGGCATCATTTCCGACACTATGTTTTCTCCCGGTCGGGTGCTCAAAGCCTTTCTAAACGACAAGGGCCTGGGCAGGCATTTTTCGGCTTTTGCTTTTTCGGATGAAGTAGGGGTAAGCAAACCGCATCCCAAAATGTTTGAGAAAATTCTGACCGAAACCGGCAGCAGCACTCAGGGCTCCTGGCACATCGGCGACATTCAGCAAACCGACATCAAAGGTGCGCAGGGCTTCGGCATTAAGGGCATTCTGTACACCGGGGTGAGTGATTTTCACAAAAAAGACACCACGGCCGACCTCATCTGCGAGAGCTGGGAGCAGGTTTGTGATGCCGTCATCAAATCCTGATCCGTCAGCTACTTCCTATCTGAAATGAAACAGTTTACGCTTTCTGATTTTGACTACGAGCTGCCGGCTGAGCTTATCGCGCAGAAACCGGCTGAGCCCCGCGACCACTCCCGGCTGCTGGTGTACCGGCGCGAAACGGGCGAAATCACCGATACCGTTTTTCATCAGCTCGGTGCGTTTCTGCACCCCGGAACCACGCTGGTGATGAACAACAGCCGGGTCGAAAAGGCACGGCTGCTCTTCGGTAAAATGGAGGTGTTCATCACCCATACCCACAATCCGCACACGGTTGATGCGATGGTTCGCCCCGGCAAGAAATTTCGGGAGGGCCGCGAAATTGCCCTCACTGACAGAATTACCGCGCGGGTTGACCACATCGAAGACGACGGCCTGCGCCGGCTCACCTTTAACCTCCCGCTCGACCACCTGGCCTTCGAAGCACACCGGAACACGCCCTTCCCGCCCTACATTGCGGCCGACGAATCGCTCGCAGAGCGCTATCAAACGGTGTACGCCAAGCCGGAAGGCAGCAAAGCCGCCCCTACTGCGGGCCTGCACTTCACCAAAGAGCTGCTGCAAAAACTGCGGGAGGCAGGTCACCCGACTACAGAAGTGACCCTGCATGTAGGGCTCGGCACCTTCGCGCCGGTGAAAACCGACGATATAAGCGCGCACAAGCTGCACACCGAAAGCTGGATGATGGGTCCGCAGGCGGCCGAAGCCCTTAGCGCGGCCAAGCACATCACCGCGGTTGGCACCACTACCACACGCGTGCTGGAGTCGCTGCCCGAAAGCGGGCGGCAGTTCGCAGCCGGCTCGGGGGATACGGGCATCTACATCAAACCCGGCTACCGCTACAAACATACCGACAGCATGATCACCAACTTCCACCTGCCCAAAAGCACCCTGCTTATGATGATTGCCGCATTTACCGGCTATGAAGAAATGAAGCGCATCTATGAGCACGCAATTCAAAAAAAATACCGATTTTATTCTTTTGGGGATGCCATGCTGCTTTTGTGAAGCAAAATGGCAAAATCCGGCACGGAGATTGTAGTGCTACCCGTCTTGTATGAATGCAGATTTTAATCCACATATCCTTTCAAAATGAGTGAGAAACGTGAGCTTAGCGATATCCGCAAAGAGCTGGACCGCATCGACCATAACCTGCTTGAAGCGCTTGCTTTCCGGCAAAAGCTGATTCAGGAAACCGCGCACCTCAAGCGCGACAAGCGCGCCGTGCTGCGCGACCCCTCGCGGGAGCACGAGATCCTGAGCCGCATCGGGCGGGTTGCGCAGGAGCAGGGCGTTGACAAATACTTTGCGATGACCCTCTTCCGGCAGATTATAGATTACTCGGTGCGTTTTCAGACCGATTTCCTGATGGATCACCACAACCTGCGCGATGCGGAAAGCCTGCTCCGGGTCGGGTATCAGGGTACGGACGGCGCTTACAGTCAGCGTGCGGTGCACACGCACTTCGGCACCCGCCGCAACGAACTGCTCTCCATCGGCTACGAAACCTTCCGCGATGTGGTCGAAGCCGTTGATAACGGCTCGCTGCACTACGGCATGCTGCCCATCGAAAACACAACCGCCGGCTCCATCAACGATACCTACGACCTGCTGCACAAGCATGAGCTGCACGTGGTAGGCGAAGAAGTAGTGCGGGTGCAGCACTGCCTCGTAACGCTGAGCGATGTGCCCGTATCCAACATCAAACGCATTTACTCGCACCCGCAGGCAATTGCGCAATGCTCGGAGTACCTTTCCAAGCTGCATCACTGCAAAGTTGAGGCCTATCTCGATACCGCTATGGCAGCGAAAAAAGTACTGGAAGATGACGACCTCTCTCAGGCGGCCATTGCCAGCCGCGATGCTGCCGAGCTGTACGGCCTTCATGTCGTCTCCGATCTCATCGGCAATCAAAAAGAAAACTTTACCCGCTTCCTGGTTGTTGCAAAGGAGCCTGTAGTTTGTGACGGACAGATTAAAACCAAGACCTCCATCATCATGAGCGCGGCACACCGCAAGGGAGCGCTGGCGCAGGCCCTGAATATTTTGCATCAGTACGACCTCAACCTTACTAAACTGGAATCACGACCGAGCCCCGGAAACCCGTGGGAGTATTTGTTTTATATCGACTTTGAAGGCAACCTGGCCTCACCTGCTGCCGCAGAGGCACTCGAAAAACTGCGTGAGCACTCAGGCTTTATCAAAGTACTGGGAACCTACCCGGCGCGTATATCATAAACCGGCCCGGCTACGTTTAGGGTCACAAAACTTCAACCGAATCAACATTAAAATCATAAATACTATATGTTCAGAATAGCCTTATTTCTGCTTACCAACCTTGCAATTATTTTTGTTGCGGGTATTGTGCTGAGCATTTTGGGGGTAGGCTCAACCCTTGATGAAACGGGGGCGCTTAACCTCACCAACCTGCTCATCATCTGTTTTGTTTTCGGGATGATAGGCTCCGTGATTTCGCTGCTGCTGTCCAAGCCGATTGCGAAATGGAGCACCAAAGCCCAGATTATTCAGGATCCGCGCACGCAAACCGAGCGCTGGCTGCTTAACGAAGTACGCGATATGGCCACCCGTGCCGGCATCGACATGCCCGAAGTTGCGATTTTCCCCATGCAGCAGGCCAATGCCTTTGCAACCGGCTGGAACCGCAACAACGCCCTCGTTGCAATCAGCACCGGTATGCTTGAGCGCTACAGCAGAGACGAAATCCGTGCCGTTATGGGCCACGAGATTGGTCACGTAGCAAACGGCGACATGATTACGCTCACGCTCATTCAGGGTGTGCTTAACACCTTCGTGATGTTTTTTGCCCGCATCATCGGCCATATCGTGGACCGTCAGATTCTTAAAAATGACAGCGGCTACGGCATCGGTTATTTTGTTGTAACCATTGTGATGCAGATTATCCTCGGTATTCTGGCTGCCATGATCGTGATGTGGTTCTCCCGCAAGCGCGAGTTCGTGGCCGACCGCGCAGGAGCCGAACTTGGCGGCAAAGCCGGCATGATCAGTGCCCTTAAGCACCTCAAGGCTGAATCGCAGGTTCCCGATCAGATGCCCGAATCGATGAATGCTTTCGGCATTTCGTCCGGCAAGCGCAGCGGCATTCAGGCGCTCTTTATGAGCCATCCGCCGCTCGATGAGCGCATCAAAGCCCTCGAAGCCGCCTGATATTGGCCAGCCACCATCACAGCCTAAATCTCAAAAAAAGGCCGCTGCTCCGTTCGGAACAGCGGCCTTTTTTTAATGTTGTCCGCACCGTTGCAGGCTGAAGTCAGTATGCTTTGGCATTCCCGGTGCTGTTATTTTTGGGAATACTCCGTGCACATCACTGGCTGCAGTGCTGCTCGTGCCATCCCAAATCGGCGGATTAGCCCGTGCTTTTTTTGGGGGGGCAGTTTCGCTATCCCATCAGTAAGCCTAAAACCTGTGTAAATCCGGCAGGGTACACCCAATCCGCGAGTAACAGGCGCAAAAGCACGGGCTAATCCGCCGATTTGGGATTTTCCACAAGCACTGCAGCCAGTGATGCGCAAGGCGTTTCCCCCCCCAAAAAAAATCAGAGGGAGACGGACAAGGCAAGGCAAGGCAAGGCAAGAGATGATCAGCTTCCCGGCCTTCGATGCGCCCCTTTACAGTTTGACCGCTCAGGAGTGGTGTGTTTTCCTCTCTGGCTCAGGTTCGCTTACGGGAAAATGCCCATGCGCTCATAAATGCTGCCCACCTTTTTAATTGCGCTCACAAAAGCTGCTGTGCGCAGGTCAATACCGTGAAACTTGCGGATTTCGTTGATTTCATTGTAGGCTGTAATCATGGTGTCTTCAAGGCCGGAATCTACGAGATCAGCTTCACTTGCGCCGTGTGCGAGCTTCGAAATGTCTTCATCAGAGAGGCTTCTGCTGGTCATCACCTGCATGGCATCGAGCATGCGGCGGGCTGAGTTTTCCTCGAAGCGGCGGTCCATCCGGCCAAAGCGAACGTGAGAAAGGTTTTTGAGCCATTCAAAATAAGAAACCGTAACCCCGCCGGCATTCAGGTAATTATCAGGAATTACCAGGGCACCGCGGCTTTTGATGATGTCGTGGGCTTCCTGCGTTGTAGGGCCGTTAGCAGCTTCTGCAATAATTTTTGCCTTGATGCGGGGTGCGTTTTCAGCATTGATCTGGCCTTCGAGTGCGGCGGGCACCAGAATATCGCAATCAAGCTCCATCGCGCTGCGGCTGTCTTTAATGAGAGTTACCCCGGGGAAGGTCGTAATGGTTTTGTGTTCTTTGCGGTGAAGATCGAGCGCGATGATATCGATGCCGTCTTCGTTGTAAACGGCGCCGTCCCACTCGCAGATTGCAATAATTTTGGCATCGGCTTCCATCAGATATTTGGCTGAGTGATAGCCCACATTCCCGAAGCCCTGCACGATCACGCGTTTGCCTGCTAAACCGGGTTCAAGGCCGAGGGCTTTCATATCCTCTTTGTTATCGCAGGCTTCCCTCACCCCAAAGAATACCCCTCGGCCGGTAGCTTCCGTGCGGCCACGGATGCCGCCAAGACCTATCGGTTTGCCGGTAACGCATCCCAAAGCATTGAGAGACGGGCTGATGGCCGTGTAGGTATCAACGATCCAGGCCATTTCCTGCTCGCCGGTTCCGTAGTCGGGGGCGGGCACGTCAATATCAGGACCAATGAAGTTTTTGCTTACGAGCTCAAAGGTGAAGCGTCGTGTGATGCGCTCCAGCTCGGCGGTGGAGTAGTTTCGGCGGTCGATTCTGACACCACCTTTTGCCCCGCCAAACGGCACATCAACAACGGCACATTTATAGGTCATGAGGGCTGCCAGGGCTTTTACCTCATCTTCGTTCACCATCATACTGTAGCGGATACCGCCTTTGGTGGGCAGCTTATGATGGCTGTGCTCGGCCCGCCATGCATGGATGGTTTCGATGGAGCCGTTATCCCGCTTCAGCGGGAAGGTGAAATGACATACGGTATTGCAGGCTTTGATCTGCTCAAGCAGACCATCGGTGAACTTCACATATTTCGCAGCACGATCGAAATTGAGGTTCACCTGTTCAAAAAAACGCAGGTTTTCCATAAAAGCAATAAATTTGATATAATCGTTGAATCTATTCTGAAAAAGCGCTTCCAGAAAGAAGCGATTTTTTTATGCACATCTTAATGTTCCAAAGGTACGAAGAATTATCCCAGAATTTTCTTCTTAAGTTTCCCCCAAAAGCCGGCGTTTTCTGTGGCTTTTGATGTTTGTTTTTCCGGGAAATTGAGGCTGCTTTGCTGTACCTGTTCGATTTTTTTCTCCTGTTGGCGTATCACTTCGCTTCGGTCGCCGGTCTTCTTTGGAGGCCGGCTCCGACCCGGAGCCCGACGGCGGCCCGAAGACGGGTTATCAGAAGTTTTACTGCGTGATGACTTCTGATTTGCCTCACCACTGTTAGAATCCTGTGATCTTTTCTGACGCGGCTTACGGTTACGGCGCTTCTTCTTTCGTACTTGCTGTCCGTCGTCGTCAGCACTTTTGGTAGCGGCTGTTTTTCGGTTTTCACCGTTCTGATCCTGTCCGGAAGTTTCCGAATCAGCCCCCTGTGGTTTTTTTCTTCTTCTGGATTTTGGCCTGCGCTTTGGCCTGTCGGAGCCTTTTTGTTCTTCTTCATTGTTTTTTGGGGCAGGGCTTTCTTCCTGCGTATCAGGTGTCTGCTGCACTGCGGTGTCTTCGTGCCTTGGCTGCGGTCTGTCTTCGCGGGGCCGGCTTCCCCTGCCGGATGAACCCCGGCTCCGGCCCGCATTCCTGCCCCGACCACCCCGTTCGCGGTTATCCTGTTCTGCATCGCCATCCTGCTGTGCTGCACCAGCAATTTCTTCAGGTACCTGACCTTCCTTGATTTCCAGCCCTTTTGCATCCATAATCTGAAGCATGGAACGCCAGTCGCGGCGGGATACAAAGGTAATGGCTGTTCCGGTGGATTCAGCCCGTGCAGTGCGGCCGATACGGTGGATGTAATCATCCTCGTCGTTAGGCACATCGTAATTGATGATATGGGAGATATCATCAACATCTATGCCACGGCTCATCACATCTGTTGCAACAATGACCTTGGTTTTGCCGCTGCGGAAGCGCTCTAAGGTTGCTTCACGGTCTTTCTGTTCTTTGTCGCCGTGCATACTCTCAACGGCAACGCCCATTTTATTAAGCGAACGTGAGAGCAAATCCACCCCACGCTTGGTTGAAGCGAAAACGATAGCAGAATGCCACTGCTGTTCTTTAAAGAGGTGAATCAGCAGATCTTTTTTGCGGGCGTCGTCTATTTTGTAGTAGTACTGATCGATACCGGCAGCAGGTGCAATCCGGCCTACGGCAATCCGTTCAAAACCTCCCTGTGTAAATTCATTGGCAAGACTTTCAATCCTCGGTGTTACTGTAGCAGAAAAAAGCAGGGTTTGGCGGTTTGAAGGAATCCGGTTTATGATGCTTCTAACATCAGGCAGAAACCCCATATCGAGCATGCGATCAGCTTCATCCAAAATCAGCACATCAATATTGCTGAAATCGTAGGTTGTGATTTTCATCTGATCGAGCAAGCGGCCGGGTGTGGCAACCACTACATTTACGCCGGCTTTCATCGCCTTCTCCTGAGCCGACCAGTCTGAACCGCCGTAAACACAGGCGCTTGAAATGTTCGCGTGATAGCCCAAAGCCATGAACTGTTCGTCAATTTGCTGGGCGAGTTCACGTGTTGGGGCAAGCACCAGGGCCTGTATGCCCGATTTTCGGCTTGAAAGTATTTTTTGTATTACCGGAATTACAAATGCTGCTGTTTTTCCGGAACCTGTATATGATGTACCAAGGAGGTTTTTGCCGGCAAGGGCAATAGGAATAGCTTCTTTCTGAATTTCAGTTGGGGTATCAAAACCCATATCCAGAATACCGTCGAGCACCTCAGTGCTGAGGTCGAAATCAGTAAATAACAAATCAGACTAAATTAAAAATGATGTTTATTTTGCCTTAAATCCGGTTTAGACTGCTTGTGAGTGCCGTTTTGGTTTGGGTCAAATGCATGGCGTCGATACAAGCTGACTGCTTTGCCTTTAATATTCAGGTGCTTTCAGTCTGTTTAAACAAATATCTGATGGAACTGTTTACGGGCGGGGCGTGAACCCGGGGTAATAACATGCGGCTCGTATCTTTACGGTCTTAAAGACTGCCATACGTACATAAGCTGCAAAACCCGATTGCATTCAGGTTTGCTTACCTGAATGCCACCATTCTAATCATGCTTTTGAGCTGTTACGCACAAAATTCGTTACTCAGTCAGGCAAAGAGCGCAGATCTGATTCCCGGCTTGTTATCTGCTGCACGAAGCAGCGCAGTGCCAGGTTTATCATATCCGGATTTAAAGCAACTATTAAGCTTTAAATATCCTGCCAAGATATGCAAAAGACTTCAATTTTGATAGCAGGCAGTTTCATGCTTCCATCATTTAATAAAAACGGTGTTTAAAGGCCCGGGGGGTTCTCCTTAATCGCGAAATGCGCTTATCTCAAATTAAATGTGGCTTCAGCCCGGGGCAGCAATAAAAAGGGCTTCAGACAGATGTTTTTCTGTCTGAGGCCCTGTATTACCATTTGAAGAACGTTCAACTTTACTACCGGCCGCTTTTAAGATTAGGCAAAAGCACCGTGTGCTGATTCGGCTTCAGCTACATGCTCATTGTTATTTGAGTCCGTTTCATCCTGTGTTTTCAGGTAGTCTTCGTAGCGCTCTCCGTAAATATCAAGCATTACTTCATCCCGAAATGATTTGGCAAGCTCGAAGGCTTTTTCATCACCGTATTTGTGAACACTCCATTGCCGGTTTTTTATTTTTCCGGGTTTGGGCGACCAGGTTACCTGGTAATAATGATTTACCTTCCCGCTTTTCAGCGTTTTCTGGGTTTTACTTACACCTACCACGCCTGACTTATTTCGTTTATCCCGGGTTACAAGCCTGCGAATGGGCTTGTCGGGTATTTTGCTTATAGTTTCAAGGGCTAATTCCCGTGCTTTTTGTGCAAACTTTAAAGCCCGTTCTTTCCCGTTGTATTTGCTGTCGGAGTAGAGCTTGGAATATGTTTTCCCGTTTTTGTACACACGAACATACCAGCCGTGGGTTCCTTTAGAGTCAATTCTGCTGATACCTTTCATGTTGTTGGTATCTGACTTCTCAACCGACTTTTTCCTTTTCTGAATTCTTTTCGCAGGAGCTTCTGTTTTAAATTCCATATTTGAGTGTACCGTCGTTTTTTGATTTTAGAAGCGAATAATAAATTCAAGTTGCCAACCTTTACCAGTGTAGGCCTCATCGCTCAAAGCACTTTTGCCTAAATGGCCATCTCACAGTGTTCATACACTGAACTTCGTTATTTGCTACGTTAAACTACGTATTATTGATAACAGTACAAATACGTATCTTATTTTTTACACTTAATCCTCGATTTAAAACCCCGAGCCCCCTGTACCCTTAATTACTTCAAAACAATTGATTATCATCATCTCCGTAGATATAATAGCTTACCAAAACGCTAAATAATTGTTAACTATGAAGAACACTTCCCCTATATTTGGACTCTTGTTTACCGCAGTCCTCCTTATTTATGCAAGTGCCTGCTCGCAATCCAAAAATTTGCAGATGGAAAACCAAGCTGAAACCCCGGAACCCCTCAGCATTGCCAAAGGAAATTATGCTCCTTTTCAGCCAGGTGATGACGAAGCTGTTTTTGAACTCCTTATTCAATCGCAGGACGCATATGAATCGCTTGCCCGCGAATTCGAAAAGGGAGGATTCTCTGATCCATTTCCGGAAATCGATTTTAGTAAAAGAATGGTTGCAGCGGTTTGGTTGGGGGAAAGCAACAGCTCCGGCTACAATATTGAGATAACAGGCTTTGATGAACAGGAAGATCGTTTTCAGATTTGGGTACGAAATGAATTTCCTGACCCCTCCTGTGCTTACCTAACCGTCATTACCACACCTTTTCATATTGTTAGCCTCCCAAGATCCGACAAACCGGTTACATTCCGGTTTAACCGTGTAATGAACAGCTGCAACTGATTGCAGCTGCAAGCCCTTAATCTTGTTGTTCTTTTGCGCATAAATCTGATTTATAAATTATATTATTATGTATATATTTCAGATTCCAAGTTCTCAAACCCATTCCAAAAGAAACAGCCCGTATGCAATTATTGTCACAAGGTGCTCAATACACTATTTCAGCCATCATTGCGCTCGCACGTGAGCCAATGGGTAAAGCCGTTTCAGCCGGTGACCTTGCCCGCCCGTTAAATTGCCCGGCTGCATATCTTTCACAGACGCTTGCCCGGCTTGTTCCGCATAAAATTATCGACACCCGCAGGGGTCTCAACGGCGGGGTATACCTGCTTAAAGAACCCAAAGATATCCGCCTCATCGATATCGTGAACGCCATCGACGGCAGCGATTTTTTTGAAAAATGTTTTCTTGGCATACCCGGCTGCGGGCATATCGAGCCATGCCCGTTTCACGAAACCTGGTCTAACATGCGTACTGAAATACAGATGTGGCTTGAGCAAACCACCATCGAAGATGCAAGTAACGGCATGACGGAAGAGTGGTTCGACCTTCGGCTGAAGTTTGACCGCAGGCGGTAGCTCTAAGAAAACAGAACCGCCGCTTTTCATATATTTTGTATAAAAAATGCCCGCAATATCAGATTGCGGGCATTTTTTATGACTTTTAAAAGGCAGGGCATATTTTTGTCTGCTATTCGTAAATTATTTTGAATGGAAACGCTTTTTTGAGTATAATTGAACCCTAATATTCAAATTAGATTATTAGCCAACTAATACAATGCCCTGCGCAGTCCGGTAGCGAAACACCGCTCTTCGTAAATCCTTCAATTACATAACCCTGATTTTATGAGCACGTATGACCTCAGGTCCCGTATCGGCCTTTTTTTAGGTCCCGCACTATTTTTGCTGATAGTTTTGCTGCCCACTCCGGAATCCCTCAGTACTCAGGCCCATATGGTGGGTGCTGTTGCTGTACTCATGGCCGTTTGGTGGGTGAGTGAAGCCTTGCCTATCGCCGCCGTTGCGCTGCTTCCGATAAGCCTTTTCCCGCTGCTCGGGGTTATGCCTACCGGCTCGGTAACCGCGCAGTATGCCAATCAGATCATCTACCTTTTTATCGGCGGTTTTTTTATCGCCGTTACCATGGAGCGATGGAACCTGCACCGGCGAATTGCGCTCTCCGTAATTAAGCTTGTGGGTACCGCACCGGCCCGCATTATTCTGGGGTTCATGATTGCCTCCGCCATTCTTTCGATGTTTGTAAGCAACACCGCTACCGCCATGATGATGGTGCCCATCGGCCTTGCCGTAATCAAGCAGGCTTCAGATATCGTAAAGAAAAACAATGTTCAGGGCGTCGATACCCGCCCCGAAAACTTCCATTTCGCCATTGCACTCATGCTCGGCATCGCCTACGCCTGTTCGATCGGCGGAGTGGGCACCATCATCGGTACGCCGCCCAACACGGTTTTTGTAGGGGTCGCAGAAACCCTTTTCGATCAGCAGATCAGCTTCGCCCTCTGGATGCTTTACGGAGTGCCGCTTGCCGCCATCATGCTTATTCTCTGTTGGGGCTACCTTATCAAGGTCGCCTTCCCGCTGCGTATCAAAGAGCTGCCCGGTGGCCGTGAATTCATCAACGAAGAACTCAAAAAACTGGGCCCGATGTCCAAAGAGGAGAAAATGGTCCTCGGGGTGTTTAGTCTGGTAGCCGCCGCATGGATTGTGCGCGGTTTCGTTGACTTCGGTTTTTTCAACGACGCTGCGATTGCCATCACCGGCGCCATGATTCTGTTCATCCTCCCCTCCAACTACAAGCAGGGCGTTTTCCTGCTCGACTGGCAGACCGCTGTTAAAATTCCCTGGGGTATCGTGGTTCTTTTCGGCGGCGGCCTTGCCCTCGCGCACGGCTTCAGCCAAACCGGCCTTGCCGCCTGGATCGCCAACTCCCTGATGTTCCTGTCCGGCTTCAACATCATCATCCTTATTTTCGCCGTAGCCCTGCTCACCATCCTGCTCACCGAGGTTACCTCCAATACCGCAACAGCTACCATGCTGATGCCCATCCTCGCGAGTATGGCGCTTGCCATGAGCGTGCACCCCTACGGACTCATGATCGGCGCCACCATCGCCGCCTCCTTCGCCTTCATGCTGCCGGTTGCTACCCCGCCCAATGCCGTCGTATTCGGCAGCAGCTTTGTTACCATCCCTCAGATGGCGCGGGCTGGTGTCTGGCTGAACATCATCGGTGTAATCATCATCGTGCTGTTCACCGTGTTTGTACTACCGCTCATCTGGGATATCGACCTTACCGTTCTGCCCGAATGGCTGGAAGGCATAGAATCCATCGGACAGTAACAGACGCACAGAATTTCACCAAACGCTTAAAAAACCTTTCACACACTCAGATCTATTATAATGACGCTCAAAAATTATTTTTTCGCCCTCCTTGTCGTCTTAATCAGTTTGTCGGTCAGTTATCAGGCACAGGCTCAGATTGACCTCCGGGTTGGCGGCTACATCCAAACCTGGTACGTAGCCGATCAGCACACCGAGCTGAGCTCCGGCAGCGAACTTAACAACAGCGGCTTCCGCGTGCGCAGGGCCCGGCTTACCGCAAGAGGAAGCCTCAACGAAACCTTCAGTGCCACAACCTGGCTTGAGCTTTCAGGCCAAAACAACATCCTGCTCGATTTCCACATGGATGCCCACATCAGGCCGTGGCTGAACCTTCGCTTCGGGCAGTTCATCATGCCGGGGCAATCGCACGATACCGCCCGGCTCGTGTCTTCCCGGCTGTTTTTCTACGAGCGCCCGCCCGTAACCACAACGCTTGCCAGCGGCATGGGCTACGACGCCTTTCGCGATATCGGCATGATGGTGTACGGAACCTACGGCCCCCTCTGGTACGGCATTCACGCCGGTAACGGGGCCGGACGCTTCAACCAGACCGGTACCACCATCACCAACCGCAGCTGGGGCAGCGGGCTGTACGGCGCACGCATCGACTACACCCTCATCGACGGCCTCGTTCTTGGAGGGCACGTTTCCACCAATCAGCAGCGCGACCTCGTGCAGGGCGGCAGCGAACCCTTCGACCTCGACCGCACCTCATGGTCCATCCGGCTTGCTACCAACAACCTGGGCGCCGACCGCCTCTACACACAATTTGAATACATGGAAATGAGTGTAAACGATACCAACCGCGGAGTCGCCACCATCGACGGTGCCTACGACATGAACGGCTTTTACGCCGAAGCCGGCTACGGACTCACCCGCGAATGGCACATACTCGGCCGGTTCGACAAAATTATCCAAAAACCGGGTCAGGCCGGCAGCTTCCGGGATGTACCCCGCTACAATCAGGACAGCATCACCCTTGGCATCACCCGCTACTTCTTCCACGAAAACCGCGAAATTGCCCGCACCTACCTCAACTACAACCTCGGCACAGCCGACCCCGGCGACCTCAGCCGGCACGCGCTCGTACTCGTACTTCAGCTTCGGTTTATCCCCGTCTAACCAAAGGCAATACAGACATCAAAAACAAAGCCCCGCTGCCTAAGCAAACAGCGGGGCTTTATTTTTTGGGAGAAACTCCGTGCACATCACTGTTTTTCGTGCTTGTGAGAAATCCCAAGTCAACGGCTTGTCCCTTGCTTTTGGGGTGAAGGCGCTCCCAAAATACCCGGCCCAACAAATGTACTGAGGCCTCTTAACCAAACAGCAAAATCCGGGAACAGCTACAGCCGCTTCGCCTTGTTCCGAAACTTCCGGATCGTGCGCTCCAGCTCGCCCGCCCGTTTCGATCCCAAAAACAGCTTACGCCCGTTAGAAAAGCTGATTTCAACCCCTTCACTTCCACCCACGGTGTAGGCGCGGGTAGGGCCGTAGCGCACACCCCAGCCTGCAAGCCGCCGTATCGGGCTGGTCTCCACAACTTCAACATCCTGCACAAACTCCCAGTCAATCACCTGAAACTCATTCTGAACGGGGCTGAAGCGGAACTCCAGTGCCTGCTCGTCAACCCGTACGTGCAGCTCCATCCTCCGGAAAAACATCACCAGAAAAAAGAACAGCGCAATGCTTGGCACCATCGCCAGCAGGATAAAGGTGTTCACGCCAATGAGGGTGAGCTGGAAAAACGAGTACAGTACTATCACAAAAACGCTCAGCATGGCAAACCAAAGTCCATGCCGGCCAAACGATTGCGTTTCTTCAAAAACGGGATTTTTCATGTCTTGTTTAATTCGTATCTGAAAAGGCTTACCTGCACTCGCAGTAAACATTAGGGCAGCTGCAAAACATTCTGTTTTACAATTAAGCCCCTTGCATGCAAGCGGCAAAGCTGTTATGTTAAATTTTATTCTTCATAAAAGATGTGATTATGAAAAAGCTTGGACTAACCGCCTTTTTTTGCCTGCTGCTGCTTTCCGGATTTTACCTCCTTTCCCTGCAGCTCAACACCCAACCTGAAACACCGCGGGTTGTTGTAATCACCCTCGACAACGACAACCTGATTTACCTCGACGGGCAGCGCATTTCGTTCGCGAATCTTCAGAAACAGATCGACGGCATCCGCAACACCGAGCCGCTTGTGTTCGAAATCCGAAGCGAGGCCGGCAGCTGCATTTACCGCATCAACGACCTCACCCGGTTCCTGCATCCCGATCCTGTGCAGTTTGCGCACGCCCGACCCTGAAATCCGAATCCTGACTTTTTTAATAAGCCGCATCCGTTTCCAAAACCAATGCGGCTTTTTTGTTTTTCACAATCAGCGGCCCAAGAGTGCACCTCAGCGGTTTTCGACAATCCAGCCGCGCACCTGCTCTTCCAGCACTTCCAGGGTGATGCTGCCGTTGGCCAGCACCATATCATGAAATGCCCGGATATCGAAAGCATCACCGAGTGCTTCTTCCGCTTCGCGGCGCAGCTCCCTGATTTTGATCTCGCCCGTTTTGTACGCCAGCGCCTGACCCGGCCAGAAAATGTAGCGGTCCACCTCATTCCGGATATTCAGCAGCGTGAGGGCTGAGTTGGCTGCCATGTAGTCGATGGCCTGCTGCCGGGTCCAGCCTTTGGCGTGTATGCCGGTATCGACCACCAGCCGCAGCGCACGCCACATTTCATAGGTGAGGCGGCCAAAATTGCTGTACGGATCCTGATAGAAGCCCATCTCCAGCGCCAGCCACTCCGAGTACAGCGCCCATCCCTCCACAAAAACGGTAAAGCTGCTGTTCCGGCGGAAATCCGGCAAACCTTCCAGCTCCTGCTGAAGCGCCAGCTGCAGGTGATGCCCCGGCACAGCCTCATGAAACGACAGCGCCTCCACCTCATACAGCGGCCGACTCGGCAGGTCGTAGGTGTTCACAAAATAGAAGCCGGCCCGGGTGCCGTCCTGCGCGGGGCTGTTGTAGTAGGCGGTCGTCATGCGCGGGGCGAGGTAATCGGGCACTTCGCGGAGGCCGTAGGGCATGCGCGGGAGCCTGCCAAAAAATGCGGGCAGGGCACCGTCCATTTTTTTCAGGACGAGCGCCGTGCGCATCAGGAGCTCCTCAGCAGATTGCGCGTAAAATTTCGGGTCGGTGCGCAGATAGTTCACGAAAGCATCGAAATCGCCCTCAAAGCCGGTGGTTTCAATCACCTCGAGCATTTCCGCGCGGATGCGCGCCACTTCCGAAAGGCCGGTCTCGTGAATTTCATCCGGCGTGATATCGAGCGTAGTGTAGAAGCGCACAAGGTAGTCGTAATAAGCTTCGCCGCCCGGCACCTGCGAAATGCCGATGGCTTCGGGTGCGGCCGGGTAGTATACATCCCGTAAAAAAGCGGCGAGCTCACGATAGGCCGGGAGTACCTGCGCATCAATCAGCTGCACGGCTTCAGCACGCAGCCGCTGCTGCTCGGCCTCCGAAACCTGAGCCGGGAAGCGGTCGAAAGGGGCAATAAAGCGGCTGTCTTCCGCACGGGCGGCAATCAGCGCCTCCACCGTAGGGATGTAATTTTCGAGCACCACCCGCGGCCTTACGATGCCCTCCTCCACGCCCATGCGCAGCCGCTGCAGGTACTGCGCGTTCATAGCCGGAAAAGCCCGCAGCCGCGACAGGTAGTTTTCGTAGTCAGCCACGGTGCCGAAAGGCATGCGGTTGGGCTGCTCGGCAAAGGTTGCGTGGTAATCCCACCAGCCGTTAAGCGGCAGCAGGTACTCGCGAAGCTCGTGCGCCTCTGTTGCGTTCATCATCTGCCGCTCAAAGAGCCGGTAGCTGATCTGATCCTGCACGGAAAGCCGGCCGTAGCTGATGCCGCGCAGCCGCTCCAGAAATCGGGTATTGGCATCGTAGCGGGCATAGAGGGCATCAAGGCCGGCATCGGGCAGCAACGCGTTGGCATCGGTGTTGCCCGAGCTGCCCGCGAGGTAAGGATTTACCGAAAGCTGATACGCCCAGTAGTCATCAAAAAGCTGATGCAGGCGCTGCTCGTCGGTCTCAACCGTACACGCAAGCAGAAAAACCGTTAATAAACCGATGCCAAAAAGTCTTTTGCTCATAAATCCGGGCCTGAATTGTGGTTAGGTTCTGGTTCTGATGCTGTTTTGCAACATCTGAAGGTTAAATATAGGTGCTCAAAGGCTTAAAAAGCTCAAAATATTCGTTTGCAGAAAAAGCATCACCCTGAATCCGGATCATTACACCTTCCTGCGCCATCCCGCAAAACGCCCGATGATGGCGCGCGTCTATTGCGGACCAGGCCGGATTTTTGCGTTTCTTTTTAAGGCGCAGAAAACCAAAAGCACGGGATTGGCCGTGGGTTTTTCAGGTTATAAACGGCACGAAAGACCGTGATGCGCACGGAGTTCCCCCTAAAATAAGAAGGCGCAGAAAGGTAAGCGCCGGCGGAGGCAGGAGGAAACGCTCATTTTTTCTTACTCATCGGCCCAGGGCAGGCGGGCTTCCATATCGGCTACCACGTAAATCATTACGGCTGTGGCCGCAATTACGCGGGCGATATCTTCTGGGTTTTGCTTATCGAGGGTGTCGGAATCGGTGTGATGGTACCAGAAGTATTTTTCCACATCGGTATCGATGCCCATGCCCGGCATACCTTCGCGCATGAGCGGACCGATATCGACCGTGCCGGAGCTGCCGCGCCGCAGGATTTCGGCTCCGGTTGGTGCGGTGAGTTCCATGATCGGCTCGAGCATTGCGAACGCTTCCTCTGTGCCGGTGAAGCCAAAGCCGAGCGGCGCGAATACGCCAAAGTCGATTTCAAAAGCCAGCTGATGGTTGCGGAAACTGCCATCTTCCATCACCATATCGCGGTAGGCAAGGCCGCCGCGCACGCCGTTTTCCTCGTTGGTCCAGCCGACCAGCCGGATGGTGCGCCGGGGCTGCAGGCCGAGTGCTTTCATCAGCCGCATGGCCTCCCAGGTTGCGATCACGCCGCCGGCATCATCCATCACGCCGTGACCAATATCCCAGGAGTCGATGTGTCCGCCGATTACGACAATTTCCTCCGGCTTTTCGCTGCCGCGCAGCTCGGCGATGATGTTGTGTGAAAGGGCATCGGGCAGCATCTGCGCTTCCATTTTGAGGGTCACTTCCATGCGTTCGCCCCGGTTCTGAAAGCGCTGCATCAGCTCGGCATCTTCCAGGGTGATGGCCGCGAAGGGGATGGGATCGACATCCTCATCGTAGCGGATGTTGCCGGTGTGCGGGGTCTGCATCGAAAACGGGGCTACGGAACGCAGCAGTGAGGCAACAGCCCCGACCCGTGAGGCTTCGGAGGCACCGCGTACCCGGTACTGCACGGTTTCGCCATAGGTGGTGAAGGGCACATTCCAGACCACGATCTTGCCCCTTGCTTCGGCGGCGCGCTCCCGGAGCTCGTCAAAACTCTGCACGACCAAAATCTCCGCCCTTATGCCTTCAGCCGGCGTACCGACCGAGCTGCCGAGCCCGAGCATGCGCAGTTCGCGCTCCCACGGCCCGTGAAACGTGAGCGATTCGCGGCCGCGCACCCAGTGCGGCACCATCACTTCCTGCTTGTACACGCGGTCGAAGCCGTCATCATTCAGCTGCCCGTACATCCAGTTTATGGCGTCTTTGAGCATTTCGCTGCCGCTGAGGCGGTGCGGGTAATAATCGGTGAGCCAGGCCAGCCGCTCCCACATGAAGTCCACATTTTCGGGATCGAGGGCGGCTTCGATAAGCTGATTAGCCACATCGCGGTAGCTTTCGGCCCAGCCGGCACCGGCAGGCTTGTTCGCTGATGAAGGTTCGGTGCTGCGCTCACCGGCAGCAATTGCGGCGGGTGCTGCCGCGAAGCATACAAGCAGCAGGAGGGTCAGTAGCTTTGTTCTCATCATAAAAAGGCTTACATCGAAAGTTATTTGTGAACATATTAAATCGGGAACTGCCGAAATATCACATTTTAGACTATTATGCAAGTCCGCCGGACCTTACAGGCACAAACCGGAAGACTTCCGTTTTTGGCTATTCGCTCAGCACGATTTACGGGCTGTGGTTTTGGGCAGCTTGGACCGGGGTGAAGTTTACTGTAACCGGCGCTGCTGAGGCGGTCTTATCCTCCTACAGCTGATCAGCGCGGTGTAAGAATAATTTCCAGCCTGCCCTGTAAAGGAGGCAGCCCCTGATACCGGTCTGAAAACTTTGAGAGATCAGCTGTTTTAACAATACTTAACTCAAGCCTTTCCCCTATCTGTCCCTCTTCGGGTATGCGGTCAAGATGCACGGTTGGATCAAGCAGCAGCGGTGCCAGCCGCGCTTCTGATCCGGCAGCAGCCAAAAGTTTAACCTGAGTTGCTGTGAGCGAAAAATTTCCCGCTATAATTGATTCCGGGCCTTCTTTAAACTGATAGTTCAGAAGAAACTGTCCACCATGTGTAAGTTTCAGGAAAGAATTTGCGGTTATCAGCGTATCAAGAATATTCGCGGGCTGTACTGCCGTCGCTAAAGGAATAAACTCAAAACGGGAAAAGCTGTAGTCACCCGCTACTTCATCAGGAGTCACGTTTACCGGGTTTTCTTCCGAACAGCCTGCTACTACAACCAGCAGAATGGCCGCGGCCAAAATGGCTCCTTTACCTTTATGAAATCGACAAATTCTCATCAACTCTCCTCATAAGTGAACAAATAGCTGCAAATGGCAAAGCGAACACAGAAAGGCTCGCAAGCTGATTCCAGCGATCTGTATTCCTCAAACAAACTATCATAAATAATACTTAAATAAAAAGCTGAGGCGGTGAAGCGCTCAGATATCAGGCGTGCAGCTGCTTCAGCAGGGTGGCTAAATACAAAGACGCAACTACACACCTATTTTAAGTGTGGCAGATTTCTTCGGGCTCGGGGTTCTGCAGCTAATTCCGTATTTTGCAGAAACTAAATAACTATACAGTAATAAAATGAAGCTCCGACACTATCTCATCATTCTGTTCATGCTGCTTGCTGCAGCTCCGCTTTTTTATTTTTCGAACCGTCCGGCGGGTCCGGCTGAGTTTCCTTCCATCATGATGCGCGACATCACCGATCCGCTCACCCGCAGCGACGAGCTCAAACCAGCGCCGGATTTCAGCCTGACAGATATGGAAGGTAACCCCTTCACCCTGAGCGATCACAGGGGCACGGTTGTGGTGCTGAACCTGTGGGCAACCTGGTGCCCGCCCTGCCGGGAGGAAATCCCCGATTTTATGGCGCTTCAGGAAGAGATGCAGGGTGATGTGCTCTTCCTCGGAGTTTCGGTCGACCGCGAAGGCTGGGAAATCGTGCGGCCGTTTGTGGAGCTGATGGAAATCAACTACCCGCAGGTGGTGGATGACGGCACCGTTGCCCGGCTGTACGGTCCGATAAGGGGCATCCCGACGACTTTTCTAATAAACCGCGACGGCTACGTGGAAGGGTACGCGCCCGGCATGCTGCATAAAGAGCAGCTGAGGCCGCTGCTGGAGGCGCTCATAGCCGGCTAAAGGTTTAGGTGCAAAGCTTTGTAATTTCGGCTAATTTGGAAGGTGCATTTTGAAGTAAAAATCATCCTTCTTTTAGCCTTAGCCTGCTTGTTTTCCTATTTCCGAAATACCGATTCAGCCTGGATTGCCGCCGGACTGCTCTGCCTGATGCTGGCTTTTGCCATTCACGGCCTTGCCATACCGGGTGCCGCTCCACAGCTGAACAACCCGGAACAACAGATTCGGGAATCCGCCCAAACCTTACTTACACACTGGGGTGCCTCAGAGGTAAGCCCGGCGGACAGGCCCAAACTTATTAAGCAGCACGAATTTACCGAAGCCTTCATCCGGCTGAACGGTAAGCGGGCCATGCGAACCACAGAAGGGGCGCATCAGGCCCGGATTCCTTTTTATGTATGGCAGGCAGGCTACGATCTGGCGCTGCCGGCCTCAGCCGGGGAAAGCGCAGCGGCTGACAGCAGCACTGTTACCGTGCTCACCAAATGGAGCGAAAGCTCGGAGCTGGTTGAGCTGCAGATGGAAGGCAGCCGGCAGCCCGTGCTATCGCACGGCATGGGTCCGCTCGGTGCTGATGTATCTGACACCCTTGCCGTGCAAAGGGCCCGCTCGTTTTTGAACGAAAGCATCTGGAGCCGCTGGCAGAAGACCGTAACACACGTTTCGCGGGAAAGCGCAGAAGCTGACTTTTTCTACCTCATCCGCTTTAGTGTGGATGAAGCGGCCGTGCCGTCTGAGCTAACCGTAGAGCTGAGCAGCTCCGGCGCCCTGCTCAGGATTTCGCACAGCCCAACAGCAGGCGGGCCCGAAGTATCGGTGGCCGAAACCATAGTCTCTGTTCTGATTTCCGGACTAATCCCGGCCTTTATCCTAATCCTCCTCATCGGTCAGTTCTTCAAACGGCAGTACAACCGTATGATGGACCTGCGCATCGCGCGCTCCGACAGCCTGCTCATCGGCCTTATTGGCGGGGCGTTCATTGCTGTTACTGTTTTTGTGATGAATGAAACACCCGAACAGCAGCTGTATCTGCGCCTGCTGCTTTCCGGCGGACTTTTTCTGATTACTTCCCTTTTGTTCAGTGCCCTCGCGCTGGTTCTTTTTTCGACGGCAGACTCCCTCGTTCAGGAAGCATGGCCCGAAAAGAAGCACGCGATCACCTACATCCGGCACGGATTTTTGCTAAACACACAGGTCGGCAAAGCGCTGGCACGAGGTCTCGGGGGCGGAGCCGCAATGAGCCTGCTCTACACGCTTACCCTCATCGCAGCCGATTTCAGCGCTCCGTCGGTTTCACCGGAGCAGGATTCGATTTTGAGTGCCTTCGGGAACATTTCACTGCTCTACGTGCCGGGCGAATCCCTGCTTACTGCCGTGCTGTTATGCACCTTCTTTTTGCTCATCCCCGGTTCATGGCTGAAGCTTCGGGGCCTCAGTACCGCGGCCGCAGCAGGGCTGCTCATTTTGGGCCTGTCATCCGTGAGCCTTGCCCCGGATCACCCTGTGTACTGGTTTGAGCTGCTTCACAAAATGATGCTCGCCTGCATCCCCGTGCTGCTCTTTTTACGCTACGACAACCTAAGCGCCATCACTGCTATTTTCGTTTTCGTGCTGGTCAATCACAGCATCTACAGTTATTTCGCACCGCACCTGCCGGATGTACTCCCGCTTGTGATGAATCTGGGACTGATAGGCGGACTTGGCCTGCTGGCGATTGCGGGGCTGCGTAGCAAAACGGAGCTCACCGAGCTGCCCGATGTAGAGCCCGAATACCTGAAGCGCCTCGCACGCGAAAAGCGCATCGAAAAAGAGTTTGAGCTGGCACGCGAAGTACACGACTCTTTCCTCACCTCCGTGAAGCCCGATATACCGGGCTTCGACATTGCGGCAAGCTGCAACACCGCTTATGAGGTGGGCGGCGATTACTTCGACTTTATTTCGCTGGATGAGCACCGAACCCTCGTTGTTATTGCTGATGTAAGCGGAAAGGGCGTTAAAGCAGCCTTTTTTATGACCCTGCTGAAAGGCTACCTGCAGGCCGTTGCGGATCAGCACCGGGATGTCGCTGAAATCATAAAAATTGTGAACCGGCTGTTCCATGCCAATTCCCCGCGCGGCACGTTCATCACTGCGCTGGCCGGCGTGCTGGATGCCCGCTCGGGCGAGTTCACCTTTGTGCGGGCCGGGCACGACCCGCTGCTGCTGCTCAATGCCCAAACCGGCACTGCGGAGGTACATCAGCCGAACGGCTTCGCGCTGGGCATGGCGCGGCCGGCAGCTTTCGATGTATTTCTGGAAACCCGCCGATTCACCCTGCAAAACGGTGAGGCCATCGTACTGTTCACCGATGGCTATGCCGAGAGCTTCAATCCGGCGCGGGAGCAACTGGGCGAGAAAAAACTGGCGGAAGTTGCTGGTAGCCTGTACCGGAGCAATCCTTTGGGCTCGGCACGCCTTCTGGAAGCCGTACATGCGGAAGTGCTGCGGTTCAGCGCAGGCGCGCATCAGCACGACGACATGACCATGATTGTGCTTCAGAAGCGCTGATGCCTTCACCGGGCGGGGTGCGGCATCTGAGCCCCTGCCGTCGAAAAATGCCCGAAACCGGAACCTAAACCGATACTCCCCCCCCCCGACCTGCCATGGCGCAAGCTGACGGAAACACATCCCCCGAAAAAAACAAACCGCGTATAAACAGTACAAAGTCTGAGGACGAGCTGCGGCAAATTCTGGAGCGGCTCGACACCTTCAGCTACTACACCGACAGCAACATCCGCGTGCCTTTTACGAAATTCCGGTTCGGGCTGAGTCCGCTGCTTGGGCTGCTACCGGGCGTCGGGGATTTTGCCGGGCTCATTCTCTCCCTCTACGTGCTGTGGGAAGCCCGCCGCGCCGGGGCAAGCGGCAGGGTGAAGCGCCGCATGATCCGCAATATGCTGATTGAGTTTGTTTTCGGGCTGATACCCGTAATCGGGGATGCCTTCGATGCGGCCTTTAAAGCCAACACGCGCAATACCGCGCTGCTGCGCCGCTACCTGCTCGAACAGCTGGACGAAGCCCCCAAAGAGCGCTTCCCGTGGCTGGCCTTTGGCGTGTTTATCGTTTTTTTTGCCCTGCTCGGCTGGGTGGTGTGGCGGGTTTTTGGGTGATGGGATCACCCTGTCTCAACCACCCAATGCCCGATTAATGCACGGGCTACAGCTTCTTTTAAGCCTTACCGGAAAAACGCATGGTAGCGCGGTTGTTAATCGGTGAGGATTAGTTTTTCGGTGATGTATTCATTCAGGCTTTTGCCCTCTTTTTGTGCGCTTACATAAACCCTGCGATGAACATCAGAAGGAAGACGAAGCATGAGCCGGCCGGAGAAGGCTTTGTCCGGCTCCTCATTACGCTGCCGGCAAAAATCGAGATAATCATCAACCGAATCGCGAAAGGCCTGCACCAACTCGTCAACGCTTTTGCCCTGAAAAGTAATTACATCACGTAAATCCACAACCTCTCCGTGAAAGAGACCGGCTTCTTCGTCAAACTCAACTTTTCCCTGATATCCTTTATATTTTAACATAACGGCTACTTTTTTGGTGGTGTAATGCCAGCTTCTTTCAGAAAACGCCGAACAGACTTAAGCGCTCCCTTGTCTGTTTCTTTCTCCGGGTGTGGACGATGAAACACGGCCCGCACGCCATTCAGCGCGACTCTGATACGTGACCCGCTGCCTTCACTAAGTTCAGCTCCCAGGGCAGATAGCATTGATTCGATTTCCTTCCAGTCAACATCAGACCTGACCGGGTTGTCAAATATCGCCCGCAGCGTGTTTATGTGTCTGGAGTTAAGTTTCATAGTGTCATTTTACGACACTATACGGACAATCGCAATTTGATGGACAAGTATTTTGAGGTTATTAACCCAGGAAGTGTAATTAATGGCTTAAGTCCAGTATTCGGCTACTGCTCGGCTGGCTGGTGTGGCGGGTTTTTGGGTGATGGGGCTTAAGCGGTTGTTTTGATTCTTCGGCTACTACAAACCATCTTTCAGGAATGAAAACCATACAGGAAATACAGCACATTTTAGAACAGCATAAGGCGCGCCTGCAGGAAAAGTATCTGATAAAGTCGCTTGCCGTTTTCGGATCGTATGCGCGCGGCACCGCAGGTCCGGCCAGCGATGTGGACATTCTGGTTGAGTTCAGCGGCCGTGTAGGTATGGAATTTATTTCGCTGGGGGATGAGCTCGAAGAGCTGCTGGGGCAACGGGTGGATTTGGTTTCCCGGAATGGTATAAAGGCCCGCTATTTTGAGCAGATTGAGAGGGACTTGATTTTTTGCTGAGGATGCTCACCCTACCCGCCCCAGCACTTTGCCCGGCAAAAACCAGAGCAGGGTTGCGCCTCGGGCGATCATGTAGGCGGTCATGGCCAGCCACAGGGCGTGGTTACCGATAGAGCCGACGCTGAGGTAGTAGGCCGGCAGAAAGACGAGAAAGGTGGAAATGAGCATGGAGTCGCGCATCGGGCCGGTTACGGTGGCCCCGATGTAGATGCCGTCGAGCATGAAGCAGAAGCTGTTGATGAGGGGCGCGGCGACGGTCCAGGCGAAGAAGGTGAGACCGAGAGCGATCAGCTCCGGGTTGTCGGTGAAGATGCGCAGCAGGCTGGCATCGAAAAGGTAGTAGATCAGGCTGAAGGCCGCGCCGAGGCCCATGCCCCAGGCTACGAGCAGCTTCACGGCCTGCGTGAGCCCCGCACGGTCGCCCCGGCCCGCGTACTTGCCGGTGATGCTCTCCGCAGCATAGGCGAAGCCGTCAACCCCGTAGGCCATGATGTACCAGAGCTGCATCAGGATGAGGTTGACCGCCAGAATTTCATCGCCCAGCGCCGCACTTTGTATGGTGAAGAAGGAGTAGGTGAAAATCAGGCTCATGGTGCGGATGAAAATATCGCGGCTCACGCTGAAGAAGCGTTTGAGGCCCTCAACGGCGAGCAGGGCCTTGCGGCCGAGATGAATGTAGCCGCGCCCGTAGTGCCGGAAAAAGAGCCAGAGCGCAAAAAAAAGCCCGAGGTACTGTGCAATCACGGTGCCGTAGGCCACGCCATCGACCGTCATGCCGAGGCCGTAAATAAAGAAGATGTTCAGCCCGATGTTGAGCAGGTTGATGAAAATGGTGATGTACATCGGGAAGCGCGCGTTCTGCATACCCAGAAACCAGCCCTGTATGGCAAAGAGCGCCAGCACGGCGGGCGCATCCCAGATGCGGATATAAAAATAGAGGGCGGCCATTTCGCGCACTTCCTCCGAGGTGCTCACCACCAGCATGGCGCCGGAAAACAGCAGGTACTGCGAAACAATGAGCAGGCTGCTGCCGAGCAGGGCCGCGAGCATCGCACGGCTCAGCACAACGCTCACCTCCGCATCGTTTTTGCCGCCGTAGGCCGTAGCGGTGAGGCCCGTGGTGCCCATGCGCAGAAAACCGAAGCCCCAGTACAGGAAGTTGAAAATCATGCCGCCGATGGCGAGCGCGCCGAGGTAGTACACGCCGTCGAGCCGGCCCACAAGCGCCGTATCGACAGAGCTGAGCAGCGGCACCGACAGGTTGCTGATGATGTTGGGGATGGCGAGCCGAAGGATTTGCCGGTTCAAACGCGGGTGGATTTAGGGGTCAGTTCAGAACGGCTGATGCGTACCGAGGTAGCTGGCGAGCAGCCCGAGGATGCGGTCGATATCGGCGATAAACACCCGCTCATCCCGCTGATGGTAGGGGAAGATGGCGGGCTCGAGGGCAACGGAGGGCACGGCCGTTTCGGGACCGGTTTCTTCGTTCAGGACTTTGCCGTAGGTGAGGTAATCGTTGGTGTTGTTGCCCCGGTACAGCAGCGGATCAAGCTCCGTTAGGCGGTCGGCGAGGGCCAGCGTGCGGGCCTGCTCTTTTGGAGTGGGGTCGGTTTTGGTGAACTCCCAGTGCCCGGTATAGAGCGCACAGCCGGGTTCGCCGCGGAACAGCGGCGTGGTATCAACCGTGATGACCGCATCGGGCAGCAGCGCCTCATCGATGAGGTGGCGGGCGAGGCGCTCGGCGCCCATGCCGGATGTGAGCCCTTTGCCGGCATCGCGAAGGCGTTCGGGGTGCTCGCGAAGCCCCTTGCTTTCTTCCATTTCGGAAAGCAGCACGAGCAGCCCCGGCCACTGCTGCTGCGGGGCCTGCTCAAGCAGGCTCATGGTGATGCCGATGCCCGCGGTGTTATCCATTTGGCCCTGCAGCTCGGTTTCGGTTCGGGTGAAGGGCAGCTCCGCCGGGCAATCAGGGCCGAAGTGGTCAATTTTATCGAGGTGCGCGGTGAGGGCAACAAGCCCGGGCCGTTTTCCCGGCACATAAAACAGCAGGTTGCGCTCCGCCACGACGGTGATTTCGCAGCCGGGAATTTTCTCTGCGGCATCGAGCAGGTACGGGTGCAGGCGCTCTTCGAAGGAGCTGAAGGAGGGGATGCGGGCGGTATCGCCGATAATCTGAAGACAGCGCTCAGTGAGGGTCAAAGGCTTTGGTTTTGGCTTTGGGTTGAAACATTTTCGGGCAGGGGGGATGATACCATTTTTTGAAGGAAAATGGGGAAGCAAGCTTTTCTGCGCAGCAGCTTTGTTTTTTTAGGGTGATGCGGTTCCGGCCTTTCGCTTGGCTCACGGGAGGGTTGATGCCTTTGAAGGGCGCTGTTCAGGAAGGGATGCAATGCCGGCGACACCCTGCACCGATGCGGGCATTTGCAGAGCGGGGTGGCAGGCCTTATCATTTGGGCGTGGCTTCATCACCCGTCATCCCCAAAAAATAAAACACGCAGTTTTTAATCTGACCGGAGACGGATGAGGGCAGCCATCACCCTTCACCCAAAAAACCGGAACCGGAGTGGAACATAAAGACCCGGGCAGTAAGTCGGGGCACAGCGACTTCCCGTAACAGACGATCAGACGTTAAGCGGCGCAATGCGCTTGCGCGACAGGAGACTGATTATTGAATTTCGAGTTTTACTTTGCGCCCCAGGGCTTTTGCGTACTTCCGCAGGGTTGAGAGGCGGATATCATCGGCATGATTTTCCATCCGTGAAATAACCGATTTTGATGTGTTCAGTTTGTCTGCCACTTCTTGCTGGGTGATACCCATTTCTTCGCGTGCCTGTCGCAAAATTACGCCAATTTTGAAGTTCAGATAACCTTCTTCAAAGTTTTCGGCAAAGTCCGGACTTTCAGCTTTTTTCTTCTCTATAAATCGCTCTAAATCGTCATGCATTGTTTTTTCTCCTGAGGTAATCGCGTTTCCGTTCTTCAGCTAATTTAATTTCCTGTGGCGGCACTTTGTTGGTCTTTTTCGAAAATCCGTTTGTCACAATAATGAGCGCATTACCATCAAAAAAGCATAAAAGCCGGTAAGTGTCAGAACCCAAAGTAGCCCGGATTTCCCAAATGTCGTCGGTATTCGTTAGCTTCTTCAGATACTGAACAGGTACCTGATCAACCTCTCTCACAATTCTCAAGACCCAGGATATTTTCCTTGATGACTTATCAGGCAGATTTTCCAGGAAATCTAAAAACCGGACTTTTTCCGCTTTCGCTGTGGTAGAAATTAATTTTCCACATTCATTAATGTTAGCATAAATGCGAACCCGGTTCAAGTACTTCATTTAAGCTATTGGCTCAGTCAGAGCTTATTTTCAGTGTTTTATCAGGCAAATTTTCGAGACCTTGTGGAAATCTGTTTGGTTTAACCGAATCCTTTTAGCCCAACCCTATGGAACAAAGTTACTGGCAGGCGCGCTGGCGCAAGAACAAGATCGGGTTTAACGGGGCACAGCCCGATGCCGCGCTGTTGCAGCACTGGCCGGCGCTGGGTGTACCGGCGGAGGCCTGCGTGGCGGTGCCGCTCTGCGGGAAATCGGTGGATATGCGCTGGCTGCGGGAGCAGGGGCATCTGGTGTACGGGGTGGAGTTTGTGGAGCAGGCCTGCGGGGCATTTTTTGAGGAGCATCACCGGCCGCCGGACGGAGGCACCGTTCAGAAAGGTGTTTCCGGGCGCATTCCTTATTATCAGCACGACGGCGTGCTGCTGCAGGCGGCGGATTTCCTGAAGCTGCGGCCGAAGCAGGTGCCGGTTGATGCCACGGCGCTGTACGACCGCGCCGCGCTTGTGGCCCTGCCGGCTGAGCAGCGCCCGGCCTACGCAGCCCGGTGGACCGAACTCTTCCCCGAACTGGAGCAGGCCCTGCTCATCAGCTTCGAGTATGATCAGGCCCTGATGGGCGGGCCGCCGTTCTCGGTTGGCGGGGCCGAAATCAGGGCACTTTTCGGGCAGGCGTTTTCGGCCGAAGAACTCAGCCGAACCGACATGGTGCCCGTATCGGAAAAGTACCGGCGCATTGGCCTGCCCGAGATGATTAAGGTTGCCTGGAGGTTAAGCCGGCGTTAAAACCCGCAGCGGATTTGCGGGCACCAAGAAAAAAAGCCATTTTTGCCTTCAAGTTGCATATCTTTGGGTCAGGGTGTATTTTCAGCCTCTGAATTCGAATTCTATCAAACCACGCATTTCATTCTATTTACAATGAATATAGACCAGAGAAACCGAATTGTGAGCATCGTGCTTATCGTCGTCATTCTATTTTTAGGCTACTGGCTGTACGTTACCATCACCGGCCCCTGGCAGGAAGTTCAGCGGGAACGTGCCGTGACGGAGCAAGTTCGTGATAACCTGATGGCCGTGAATGAGGCTATCCGTTTTTACAACGAGCAGAATAACCGGTTCCCGGTAGCGCTTGACTCGCTGATGGTTTTCCTGACAGCCAACGAGCGCTTTATGGCCAACCCGGACAGCGTGCTCCGTAACCGCCGCTTTGATGCAAACAACTTTTTCCTTTCTCCGCGCACGGGCAACCGTTTTGAGTACGCGCTGAATGATTCAGCCCGCCCGCCGCTGTACCTGCTCAGCGATCCGGACAGCGACGACCACATCGGTACCCTCACCCGGGTAACAGACCGCGGAGCTCCAAGCTGGCGATAGGCACATGATATGAGCGAACCCGCGCACGTGCTCGGCATCAGCTTCAGCGGCAATGCGCTTTATTATGCACTGAGGCCAAAAAACGAGACGTCTTATTTGAGCTATATCGGAAAAGCTGATTTCAGCTTTTCCGTGCTTGATGCGTTTCGCAATGCTGATGAACAGCTCTGCACGCACATACACCGCGCGATTTCCAAAATAACCACCGGCCTCAACGCGGAAACCATCCGGATTGTGAGTTTCCCTCAGTTTGAATGCTGGACCTCGCTCCCAAAACTTGCCTACGACGTACCCGCTGAGCGCGAAGCGCACCTGAAATTGCTGGCTTTTGGGCTTGAACGCCGAAATATTGAGACAACGTGGTTTGAAACCAGCATTCAGGATTTCCGCTTCTTGTGCATTCGCGACCTCACTATGGTGAAAATGCTGAATGCCTGCACCGCATCTTTTTTCAGCACCGAGTACTGTTCCGATTTTGAGGTCGGTATGGAGTGGATGAAGCTCACCGGCAACAGCGGCTCCTTTCTTGCGCTCGGCTGCGGACATGAGTCGCTTTCCGTTTCTTCTTTTGTGCTCGGCAAACTTCGTGCGGCAACGAGCATCCGGCAGACCCGCCCCGAAAATCTGGTTTACGCCTGGCGGCAAAATGAAGCTTCGCTGAGCTGGATGAACGGCTATCACGATGAGATTCTGCTCTACGGCCCGAATGCCGACCTGGTACGCAATCATCTCGCTCCGGTTTTGGAAACGGGCGCCGGAATCCGCAACATCAGCTCGCTCGATGATATTGGCGTACAGGCTGCTGAACAAACTTACTCTTTCCCCCTGCAGCACGCTTTTCCTGCCATTATGATGGCCGTAAAACAGGATTAGCCCGGCTGAACGTAACCCCCGCCCATGAGAATCATTACCGGAAAATTAAAAGGCAGGCGCTTCGATGCCCCCAAAGATGTGCAGATACGGCCAACCTCTGACCGCGCTAAAGAAGGCCTTTTCAACGTAATTGAAGCACGCCGGTACATTAACGGTGCCCGCGTGCTTGATCTGTTTTCGGGCAGCGGCAACCTCGCTTTTGAGGCCATTTCGCGCGGCGCCCTGCAGGCGGTACTGGTTGAAGCGAGTCATCTTGGCGTAAAACAAATTGAAAAAACAGCAGCTCAGTTTGGCATTGCAGATCAGGTTACGGCCTACTGCGTGCCGGTTGAGCGCTACCTCGCGCAGCGGCCCGTGCCCTACGACCTTGTGTTCGCCGATCCGCCCTACGATTTGCCGGGCATCCCGGAAATGGTCGAAACCGTGGTTCACGGAGGCTGGCTGGCCCCCGACGGCTGGTTTATTCTCGAGCATGATGTGCGCCACCTGTTTCACGAGCATCCCAACTGTGTGTTTACCAAGCCCTACGGCCGCACGGTTGTGAGCATCTTTATGCTTAAAACCGGGGATGATGAGTCCGAAGCCGACTCCTCTGATTCCTGAGCCCTTCAAAAGCCTTTTTTTATGAAAGCCCTCTACCCCGGCACCTTCGATCCCATCACCTACGGCCATCTCGATATTCTGGAGCGGGCTTCTTCGCTGTTTGAGGAAGTCGTGATTACCGTAGCCGTAAATACCCGCAAGGAATCGGTGTTTACAGAAGCCGAGCGCGTTTCGCTGATTGAGCAAAGCCTCGAAGGCAAAGCCTGGGCAAAGAATGTGCGGGTCGTGGCCTTCACAGGACTGCTGGTTGATCACGCCCGTGAGCTGAAGGTCAACACGCTGATTCGGGGCGTACGGCAGCTGTCTGATTTCGAGTACGAGTTCCGCATGGCGCTGATGAACCGCCGCCTCGCCCCCGAAATTGATACCGTGTTTCTGATGCCGCAGGAGCAGCTCACCTTTGTTTCGGCCACCATCGTGCGCGAAGTGGCGTACTGGGGCGGCGACCTGAGTCAGTTTGTGCCCGACCACGTTGCGGCAGCGCTGCGCCAAAAATTTCCTCCCAAACGCTGAATTTTTTTTGAACCGGGCCTGCTTTAAGGCTTACCGAATCTTCCTTTTCCGAAAAACAACCAACACCCACCCGTATGATATCCAAAAGAGCACAGTCGCTTGCGCCCTCCGAAACCATGAAAATTTCCGGCATAGCCAAAGAAATGCAGCAGGCCGGCAAGTCCGTGATTTCGCTGAGTCAGGGCGAGCCTGATTTCAAAACCCCGGCTCACATTTGTGAAGCAGCCAAGCGCGCCATCGACGAAGGGCACCACGGCTACACCATCAATGCCGGCACAACCGGGCTTCGCGAGGCCATTGTGGAGAAGCTGAAGCGCGAGAACAATCTGGAGTACACCGCAGCTGAAGTTGTGGTTTCCAACGGCGCGAAGCAGTCGGTCGGGTTCAGCCTGCTGGCCGTGGTTGATGAAGGCGATGAAGTGCTGATTCCCGCCCCGTACTGGGTTTCCTACCCGGAAATGACCAAGCTGGCGGGCGGCGTGCCCGTTATCGTGCGCACAGCTTTTGAAAACGACTACAAGCTCACCCCGGAGCAGCTGCGCAGCAGCCTTTCCAAAAAAACGAAAGTGCTGATTCTCTGCTCGCCCTCCAACCCGACCGGCAGCTGCTATACCGCCGGCGAGCTGGAAGCCCTGGCTGAGGTGCTGCGCGATTTCCCGAATGTGGTGGTGCTCTCCGACGAAATTTACGAGTACATCGTTTTTGACGGTCCGCATGTGAGCATGCTGCAGGTTGCCCCCTGGCTCAAAGACCGCTTCATTGTGGTGAACGGCTTCTCCAAAGGCTTCGCAATGACGGGCTGGCGGCTGGGCTACATCGCCGCCCCGAAATCCATCGCCGGGGCGCTGGGTAAAATTCAGAGTCAGGAAACCTCGGCTCCGAGCACCATTTCGCAGATTGCCGGCGAGGCAGGCTACCGCAGCCCGCTTTCGGCTCCGGCCATTGAGGAAATGCGCAAGGCTTTTGCCGAACGCCGCGATTACTTCATCGCAGAACTCAACAAGATTGACGGGGTGAAGTGCTTCAAGCCCGGCGGCGCGTTTTATGCCTTCCCGAATATTTCGGCCTACCTCGGCAAAACGGCTCCCGACGGAAGCAGCATCAGCTCGAGCACCGATCTGTGTATGTACCTGATTGAGCATCACGGCCTGGCGATTGTGCCGGGCGATGCCTTCGGCGAGCCCGAGGGCGTGCGCCTGAGCTACTCCGCCTCCATGGAAACCCTGGCCGAAGGCCTGAAGCGTTTCCGCGCCGGTCTCGCAGCCCTGAGCTGAGTTTTGAGAACCGGGTAGTGCATCGGTCAGCGGACTGCGGTCCGAAAAATGGCACACCATTTGCTTTATTTGCCGCTGAACTCAATTCACCCTATCAACCTGTTCATTTTCTGAATTATGCCAACCTACGAATACATTCGCGAAGACGGCAGCCGGTTCGACTGGCTGCAAAAAATGTCGGATGCCCCGCTTACCGAATGTCCGCAGACGGGCCAAAAAGTCAGACGCGCCATTCACGGTGGCAGCGGCGTCATTTACAAGGGCACCGGTTTCTACAACACTGATTACAAGGCCAAACCGGCACCTTCCGCCAAAAGCAGCGATGCTTCCGGCAGCACCGGCGATAAGACCGAACCCACCGCAGCGCCAAAATCTGATGCGGCCCCGGCAAAAACGGACTGATTCAGGTCCGGCTGAATCATCCGATTCATTTTACCAAAAAGGCAGCCTCCCCGCGGAGGCTGCCTTTTTTTGTGCAGGGTGATGCGGCCCGGAAGCCCATCCATCACCCTGCCAAACAAACCAAACTGCGGGTGCCGCCCGCTACTTTATTTTGTGCTCTTTGATGGCATCGGCGAGGGTGCCCGATTCGGTGTAGAAGGGCCTCCATTTTTCTTCGGGGTCGGGCTGCGTGAGCAGCGAAACGACTACGAGCGCAAGGATGGAAGCACCGGCAGAGGGCAGCACGATGTAGGCGGTATCGAGCAGGGGCTCGGCAAGCACGGCATTGAGCACGGTGATGAGCAGGGTAACGGCCATACCGGTGGCGATAGACGCCACCCCGCCGGCGGTGGTAACGCGCTTCCACAGGAAGGCTGCGAGCAGGGCAGGGGTGAGGCCCGCCCCGATCATGGTGTAGGCCGTGAACGCCATCGCGAGGATGGTATCAAACTGCGTGAGCATGAAATACGCACATACCCCAAGCGCAAGCACCGTGATGCGCTGAAACACCACAATCCGCTTTTCGGAGGCCTGCGGATTCACGAACCGCTGGTAGATGTCGCGGGTGATGTTGGTGGAAGGCGCAAGCAGAAAGCTGTTGCCGGTGGAGGTGATGATGGCCACCGCGGCGCAGATCAGCAGGAGTCCGCCGGCAATGGGGATGCCGACCTCCGTGCCAAAGCGGGCCGTGTGCAGGATAATCTGCTCGGAGTTCTCTACGGCAAGGTGGTAAAGCGAGTCGGGGCTCAGGCTGTTGAAGTGGCTGAAGGCCAGAATCGCGAGCGTGGCGATGGCGGTTTCTACCACGATGGTACCGATAACCCACCACACTACGGCGCTTTTGGCTGCCTTTTCATCCCGTGCGGAAAAGAACTTCTGGTACATGTTCGATTCGCCCATCAGCAGCAGGAAAGTGGGCAGAAACACGCCCATCGCCCAGAGAAAGTTATGGTCGCCAAACACCGTGAACAGGCTGGGATCAAGCTCGGTGCTCACATACTCCATGCCGCCGAGGTTCATAAAAACCAGCGGCACCGCAAAAAGCACGGCAATGGTGATGATGGCCCCGTTGATGATATCGACCGATACAATCGAGAGCATCCCTGCAAAAGCCGTGAAGGTGATGATAAAGGCAGCCGTAAGCAGCACGCCCTGCCACTGCGGCACTCCGGCAACGAGCTCGAGCACGAAAGCACCGCCGCGGAACTGATAGCCCACAATGGTGGTGTAGGCAATCACGATTACGATGGTGCCCAGAATGCGCGCCCATTTGTTGTAGCGCAGCTCGAGAATATCCGGCACGGTGTACTGCGAAATCCGCCGTACGCGGGCCGCAAGAAAGAAAACGAGGATGATGCCGATCCAGGCACCTGCAGCCATCCAGAGCTCCGAAAGGCCGACCTGCGCGGCGAGTCCGGCACCGGCGAGCAGGCTGCCCGAACCGATCCAGGTGCAGAGCAGGGTCGCGACCAGCTTGTAGGTCGGCACCGAGCGCCCGGCAACCATGAAATCCTCCTGATTCTTAATGGCGAAGCTCTTCACAATTGAAATCGACATCAGCAGGATGAGGTAGCCGATTACGACCCAGAAAAAAACATTCATCACAAACCCCGGTTTGGTTTACTTTTTCGATGGATGGCAACTGCCCCTGAGCCCGGCCGCCGGCTGAGATACACATCCTCCTTTAATCAAAAAAGCCCCGAAGGGCTTTAGTTAGGAGGATGCACTGCCGCACACCGGAAACCTGCCAGGTATTGCCACCGCAATGATAGCAATACGCAGGCAGGATTAACAGCAAAAATTGAGGCGGAAAGGACCGGCCTTAAAGGTGGCGTTCTGCGTGGTAGGAAGAACGCACGAGCGGACCGCTTTCCACGTGTTCGATGCCCTTGCCCTCGCCGATTTCCTTGTAGGTGGCGAACACATCGGGGTGCACCCACTCCTGAACATCGAGGTGCATTTTGGTAGGCTGCATGTACTGCCCGATGGTCATCACATCAAGCTGCGCGTCAACGAGATCATCCATGAGTTCGAAGACTTCCGCCGGCGTTTCGCCCAGGCCGACCATGATGCCGGTTTTGGTGCGCAGGCCGCGGTCGTGGCAGATTTTGAGCAGCTCGAGGGAGCGGTCGTAGCGGGCCTGCGGCCTTACCTGCTTGTACAGGCGGGGCACGGTTTCGAGATTGTGGTTCAGCACTTCGGGCCGGGCTTCGATCACGTACTCGAGGGCATCCCAAACGCCGCGAAAATCAGGGATCAGCACTTCGATGGTAACACCCGGGATTTCTTCCCGGAGGCGTTTGATGGTTTCGGCGAAGATGGGCGCGCCGCCGTCTTTGCGCTCGTCGCGGTTCACAGAGGTGATAACAACATGCCGCAGCCCCATCAGCTTTGCGGCATTGGCCACGCGGTTGGGCTCATCCCAGTCGAGGCCCTGCACCGGCCGGCCGGTTTTGATGGCACAGAAGCCGCAGGAACGCGTGCACACATCACCCAAAATCATGAAGGTAGCGGTGCCGGCGCCCCAGCACTCGCCCATGTTCGGGCAGCGGGCTTCCGCACACACGGTGTTGAGGGAATGCGTGCGGATGGTATCGCTCACTTCCTTAAACTTGGGGCCGGAGGGCAGTTTCACCCGCAGCCACTCGGGGCGCCTGCCGGCTACAGCACTGTTTTTGGATGCAAACGTTTGGGCGGCCTGAGCCTGTGTTGCGCAACTCATCAGATAAATCGGGTTTTGAATTTGTGGAAATTGGGTTGTTTTCGCTGAAATTAAGGCTTAACGGCAAGGATTCCGCATCAGCCGAAAAGCTTTTTACACGCTCAAAGGCAAACCGGAACTGAGCCGGAAGGCAAACTGCTGCTGCAGGGCTTCGGCCATGCGCTGCTTTACCTCATGGAGGTCAACGACATCCCCCAGTAGTTTCTGCATGCTCGTAACCGGCCGGTCCGGAATACCGCAGGGCACAATATGCCCAAAATAAGACAGGTCGGTATTTACATTAAGGGCAAAGCCGTGCATGGTCACCCAGCGGGAACACTTGATGCCCATGGCGCAGATCTTCGCACCGCCAACCCATACACCGGTATAGCCGGGCTCCCGGCTGCCGGTGATGCCGTAGGTAGCCAGCAGCTGAATAACAGCTTCTTCGAGGGTACGAAGGTAGCGCCCGATGTCGGTGAAAAAAAGGTCGAGATCCAGAACCGGATAGCCCACGAGCTGACCCGGCCCGTGATAGGTGATGTCGCCTCCGCGGTCGATTGCGACAAATTCCGCCTCAATCTGCCTCAGGAATTCAGGCGAAGCCAGCAGGTGATTGCGGCTGCCGCTCTTGCCGAGGGTGTACACGTGCGGATGCTCCACATACAGCAGATAGCCGCCTAAAGAAGCCTCCTCCCGGTGCACCGAAAGCTGCCGGGCCGTTTTGCGGTCAATCATTTCCTGCTGCAGGTTTTTCTGCAGTTCCCAGATCCGGGCATACGGCTGATGCCCGAGGTCATGAAAATACACAAGGCGCTCCGGCGCTGAAATGGCTTTTTGTTTCATGGCATCGCTAACGTCGCTTTACTGTAAATCGTTACCTGATGCGCTGCAATACGATAGTGGCAGGGGCTGATTTCAGGCTTGCAGGGCGGGAAATCTCTGTTATCTTTTCGGCGGAACCATAAAATGAAATATATCTGCATTTAACTATCGTGATTATGAGCACATCCTCCCTGCACTACAAAACGATCGGACTGGCCAAAGAAAATGAATCCCCTGAAAATCCGGGTGCGCTGGAAAAGCGGGTTGCGCTCATCCCCGAAGATGTGCGCAGGCTAACAGAGGCCGGCTGCACGGTTTTTGTGGAAGCCGGTGCCGGTAGCGGCGTGGGTTTTAAAGATGCGGATTATATAAAGGCCGGCGCTGCCATCCAAACAACGAAAGAGATTTACCGGGACAAAGATCTGCTCATTAAGTTCAAGGGGCCTGCCCTGGAGCACATCCCGCTAATGCGGCCTGGCAGTACGCTTTTCTGCATGGCGCATTTTCATTCTTTCCCCGCACGGGCGAAAATGCTGGAAGAGCACAACATAACCGTGATCGCGATGGAACAGATTGTGGAAGCGCCCAAACGCCGCAAAGATGAGGAAATCATAGGCCGTATGGCGGCTGATGCCTGCCTTGAGGAATCCATCAAACGAAATATGCACAACCTGCTCAACATCTACATCTTGGGCTACCGTGACGGGATGAAGGGTATGATCCGCCGGTTCGCCAATCAGAACCCGCACTCCATGTCGCTGCTTCAGCCCGGTCAGGCACGGTCGGAGCGGGTAAAATCGGTCAGGCACGCACTTTTTGTTGTTGACTCCACCGCTTTTCCGGAAACTCTCGATGTTGTGCAGCGCATGAAACCCGAAAACGCCATGCTGTTTGATGTGGGTAAATTCCGGAGAGAGAAAGGCAAAGCTGCACTCCGTTACTACAAATGGGTGCATGACCCGGCAAAGTACGGGCTACGCCGCATTCAGTGCCTGCACGAGACCGGGATGGCCGGCGCACGCTATGGGTTTAAACTGCTGCACGAAGTGAGTCCGCTCCGGAAAGAGGCGCAGGCTGCTGAGGCTACAGTACTCGGCTACGGCAATGTGGGCATGGGAGCGATTCATGAATGTTACATGCAGGGGGTGCGGAAGGTGAACATCCTCGGGCGCTTTCACACCAAAAAAGACCGGATTGAAACCTGGCTGAAGCGCTCTGATGTGGTTATTAACGGGGCCGAGCAGCCGGTTGAGCTGCGTGGCAAAAACTACCTCATTACAAACAGGCACCTGCGGGAGGTACTTCCCAAAGGCAGCGTTGTGATTGATCTGATTGGCGGCAGCGCGACCAACCGCAGCCCGGTGGAGCCGGTCGTAGAATGCACCTACCTCACGGATCCGCACTTTGAGCAGGATGGCGTTTTGGTTTCCGCGCTCTGGGGCTGGCCGATGATGGGCATGATGAAGGAGACAGCCGTGCGGTACAGCGGTCAGATTACGGACGTACTTCTTGGCAGCGACGAGTACCTGATTGGCGGTTTAACAGAGCCATTGCACCCCGGTGTTGCCCCTGCCATTGTTTGCGGCCCTTTTTAGCCGGCAGTTTCAGATATTCTCTTCAAGGGCCGTTTATTCAAAAAGGCCTCCCGCCATTTCACTTAATAAGCTGTTGTAATCTCTAATGGGAATAACCATTATTCCGGGTTACCAGAATCCCCTATCTTTTAGCAGGCGCAAATACGTTGTGTGCCTTCTGCCGGTTGGCAGCAGGCTTACCGTTTCCGTTATAGCAGCTTTTTGCTTTCTGCTTCAACCCCCCTGCTGCTAATGATTTCTTAGTTGAAAGTGGCTGTTTTTTTTAAATGAAGCGGATTGTCCCTATTTTACAAACACTCTGCAAGGCATTACCCTTAGATACAAGTAACGATTCCTATTTATGAACCGCGATAACCGATCCCGCGAATACCAAAAAGCCCTTGAACTATTCATAACCTACTGGGGTGAGATGGCTTCAGAGTGGGGTATCAATAAAACGATGTCTCAGATTTACGCGCTGCTTTTTGCCGAGCCCGAACCAATGGATACTGATACCATTATGAAAGAGCTGAGCATCAGCCGCGGAAATGCGAATATGAATGTGCGCAACCTCATGCAATGGGGTCTTGTGCACAAGGTGAACCTGCCCGGAAACCGCAAAGATTTTTTTACTTCTGAAAAAGACCTTTGGACTACAGCTGCCCGCATCATTGCGGAACGGCAGAAACGTGAAATTTACCCCATCAAGAAAACCCTCACACAGTGCCTTGATTTACTAAATGAAGGGGAAGGAGATACGGCCCAAACAAATCACTTCAAAGCAAGGCTGGAAGGTTTTATCAGTTTTCTGAAGCTGTTTAATGATTTTTCTGAAGCCATTCTACCTTACATCTCGGAAAAAAATACGGAACAGATTAAAGGGATCGTAGAGATGGCCAAAATGTATAACCTGCAGCAGGCTCAGGAACAGGAACTTGAAAAACAGCGCAGGCAAAAAGCCTCAGAAATTGCCAAGCGCAAGCGGGAACTTGCTTCGGCAGCGAAATAGTTTGTAAGCTCTGTTACCCACAGTCGTAGCATTATCCGCAGCATGCCGGTTTTGTATTTCCCAATCAGCCCTGGCGGTACTGAAAGGCCAAGCCGGGGCGGATATCACCAAAAACTGCTGATCATTTATCCAAGCTGAGTTTATTTTGAGTAAAAAATTACCTGCACACCTTGAGCTGGGCCGCCGCGGTGAAGATATCGCCGTAGAATGGCTCGAGAAAAATGATATCCGGATCCTGGAGCGTAATTATCACTTTGAAAAAGCCGAAGTTGACATTATTGCTTACAACGGCCGGCAAATTATATTTGTGGAAGTTAAAACACGTTCTTCCAATAATTTCTCCGAGCCCGAAGATGCTGTAACAGACGAAAAAAAAAGGTCGCTGCATAAGGCTGCGGGTGCCTGGCTTTATGAGCGAAAAATGGACGGCGCACCCGTAAGATTCGATATAATTTCCGTAATTTTGCCTTCCGTGCAAGCAGTGCCGGTTGTACGGCATTTTGAGGGGGCATTCTGGCAGTTGTAAGAAATGCAGGATACTGCTACCTGCTTTTTCACTGTTCAGGCTCCTGCCGTACTTTCTGGCTTGCCAGCTGTTTTTTTTAATCTCTTCCCTTTATTTCAACGACTGTTAGCCGCTCATATGAAACTCCCCTATGCCCTCGCCAAACGCTTTGTTGCCGGTGAATCGCTCGATCAGGCTGTACCAAAAGTTGCTGACCTGAACGAACATGGTATCAAAGTAACCCTGGATCTGCTTGGCGAAAACGTCAAAGACCGTAAAACGGCTGACGACACCCTGCAGCACTACATTGAATTGCTGGAAGGCATTCATGCTCAAAATATTGACTCATCCATTTCCATAAAGCTGACTATGCTCGGTCTGGATATCGACCGGGATTACTGCCGGAACAATCTGTTTGAGCTGCTTGATGCTGCCGTTAAGTTCAATCAGTTCATTCGTATCGATATGGAAGGAACCGACTACACACAGGCAACCATCGACCTGTACAAAGAAGCCTTCAAAAAATACGGCAAGCATGTGGGTATTGTGATTCAGGCGTATCTGCACCGCACCAAAAACGACATCGCTGATCTGGCGGAACTTGGCGCAGATGTGCGCCTTTGCAAAGGTGCTTATAACGAGCCCGAGCGCCTCGCGCTGCAAAATATGGATGCTATTCGCGAAGCCTACAAAGAATACCTGAAGGTTCTCCTCGACAAAACCGTGTACCCGCGTATTGCAACGCACGACAACAAACTTATCAGCTGGGTAAAAGAATACACACAGGAGAAGGGTATCGGCAAAAGCAGGTTCGAGTTTCAGATGCTGTACGGCATGCGCCTGAATACCTGCAAAGCGCTGGCTGCCGAAGGCTACAACGTACGCGTGTACGTACCCTACGGCACTATGTGGTTTCCCTATTTTACCCGCCGGTTAAAAGAGCGGAAAGAAAATATCTGGTTCGTGCTTTCCACCATGTTCCAGAAATAACGGGTTCACCAAACTGATTTCCCGCTGATGCCAGCCTACGGGTTTAAAGCCTTAACAGCCGCACTCTTGTGCGGCTTTGTATTGAGCTGGATTCCCCTGCTTCGGGAAGTTCATTTTTTATCGGCCGGGCTGGTTGGGCTTATCGGGGCATACACGGCTGCATATATAGCCGCCAAACGAACCTATACGCGCAAGCCGGCAGCCGGACTTAAGGAAGCCTTCGGGCTGGTTCTTATTTTTCTGGCGCCGCTGTTGCCCATGCTCGCAGGCGCTTTATGGCGCGGCTGCTTTTCAGCTGACGGCCTGAGTTTCTGGCTTCTTATACCGGGCCCGTCGGTGCTGCTGGGTTTTGCTTTGGGCCGGTACATGTCGCTGCACACTGCTCGCCCCCGGTTTTACACGCTTGCTGTATTGACCTTCGTTGCCGCCGGCATTTTTGTACGGGAGTTTTTCAGCTACCCGGCTGTTTTCTATCACAATCATGTTTGGGGGTTTTGGCCGGGACCGATTTACGATGATGTGGTTGAGCTGCGCCCGTCGCTGGTGCTTTTCCGGTACATCACCCTTTGCTGGGCGGCTTTACTGTGGCTGATGCCGCACTGGCACAGCCGCAAAAACCTGCGGCTGCCGCTGCTGCTGCTCACTCTCAGCCTGATGCTCAGCTACCTCAACCTTGCACGTGCCGGCATTCTGCACTCCGAAACATGGATTCAGCAGCAGCTCGGCGGCAAACTCGAAACAGAATACGCCGTGCTGTTTTACGACCGGCAAATTGATGCTGCCGAAATTGAATGGCTGGCCGCATGGCACGACTTTCACATCCGCGAACTCGCTGAAATACTGACGCTCGACCTCAGCACGCTTCCCAAAACACACAGCTATCTGTACCGGCATGAGTGGCAAAAAAAACAGCTCACCGGCGCTGGCGGAACTGTTTATGTACCGGTTTGGCTGCGACAGCCGCAGATGCACATTCACTGGCAGGCGGCTGAGCGGGTACTGCGGCATGAGCTGGTTCATGTGCTTGCCCGGGAATTCGGGGCACCGGTCATTAATGCGAGTCCGGTAATTGCCCTTGTGGAAGGGCTTGCTACGGCTTTCGAAACCGAGCGGGACCCGCGCGGCACCGCCGATCAGCTGGTCGCCGCACAGACCGAACTCCCGACGGAGCGTTACATGCGCCGGCTGATGAGCCTTACCGGCTTCTACGCGCTCGACGGCACGTTGAGCTATACTATTGCCGGCTCTTTTACAGGCTGGCTTTGGCAACACTGCGGTACCGATGCTATGAAACAGGCCTACGCTACAGGTCGCATCAGCCATTCATGCGCACAGCCTTTCGGCACCCTTGTGGAAGGATGGCACGCACACCTGCAAACAGTGGAGACAGACTCCCTGCAGTTCGCCCTTTCCGGACGCCTGTTTGCCGCACCCGGAATAGCAGATGCCCCTTGCAGCTTTCACCCCTCACAACACCATCGGGATATCTCTCACATACAAATGCTGATAGCCGAAAACCGGCAAAATGATGCCCTTATATGGCTGGAGACACAACAGTCAGACTTGCAGTTTTGCGGGTTTAACCGGCTTTCTCTGGTTCGGGCAAACCTGCTGATGCGCGCCGGTAACGCACAACCGGAAGCGCTCCTGAACCTCATGCAGGGCTGTGAGACATCACCCGAAGAACTACCTGCTTCTCTTCGCCTGCTTGTTGCTGACGCTCTGATGCTCAGCGGCAGCGAACACCAAGCTCTGAAGCTGCTCGGAAGTTTAGGATCAGATTCAGAAGCGGTACGGCTTCGGACAGACGAACAGCTGCAAACCGTACTGCTTGAGCTGCTTTACGAACCCACGCCATTTATCCCGGCATATATTGCCCCCGATTTAAAACCCTGGGTAGTTTGGCACTGTACACAACATATCCATGACGAAGGATGCCGCACTTTAGATCCCGGCGTTTTTATCACCGATAGCCGCAGACATTTTGTAATTTGGGAAAATTACATCCGGGCACTTTACAAGTTTCATTCAGACGAAAATGCAGCCGACTGGGTGGCAACACTCGAAAGCCGCCTCGACAACCCGGTTTCCGACCAGGCAAGGTTGCTGAGGCTTAACGAATTAAGCCGGTTTTCAGCTATCAAAAAAAAGGGCTCTGCCCGATTGTAAACGGCATAACCATAAAGATTTCTTAAATTACGAAATCTGGTTTTTGAAAACTGTTGCAGCTTCCCCCATTGAACCCGACCGGTTTTGACTAAACCACTGCAAAGCGGTCAGAGTTGTACATATTTACAAAATGAAAGCTTTACCCCTCCTTCTTGCTATTCTGCTTACAGGCCTGATCAGCGCTTATGGTCAGGGTGCGGAGCGTTTGCGCCATAGCGAATACCGCATAATCACTTACCAGACTCAGGATGGCATGCCTACTAACCTTGCAAAAGGCGTGATTACCGATCAGCTTGGGTTTATATGGTTCGCTACAGATTCCGGTATAGCACGGTTTGACGGGGAAGATTTTGTTCATTATTCAGACATGCTTTCAAATGCTTATCCTAAGGGCTTCTTCGAAAGGGCTAACGGGGATCTTTTAATTTACCATGATGCCGGCATTTCGAAAATTGAACAACATAATTCGCGCAGTCTTGAACTTTCGGTTTTGCTCCGCGGAAGCGGAAGCCCCGGTGTTTCAACCGTAAACTATCCAAAATCCCTTTTTGAAGACCGGGAGGGGCGTTTATGGATTGGGGAAGTCTATTCCGTAGCCTACCTCAAAGATGACACGCTTCACCGGTATATTTTGCCGGATATGTACCGCACCTCAAGTTTTATCCGTTCTTTTGAGTTTGCTCAGGATTCGGAAGGCACCATATTTATATCATCTCAGCAGGGGGCTTTATTTTATCTCGATACTTCTTCAGACAGTTTTGAACTGATTCCCGGTTCTGAGGAAGTAGGAACTGTTAGCTCTATGATTTATGAGCCGGTTACCGACCTGATATGGGTTGGTACTAACAATGGCGTTTTTGGCCTTCGGGCAGCTTATGGGGAAGACACCGATGCCCCGATTGGCTTTGAGATCAGCCGGATTCTGGAAAACCCGCTTATATCCAAAATTGCGCCGGGCGAACCCGGCACTGTTTGGGTAGCCGGCTGGAACAGCCGGGAAACCGGTTTACTGCGGGTTGAAGTATCAGAAAACGGCGTCACAAATGTGATAGCCATCCAGCAGTTCAATCTTAATTCCGTGAATGATGTGCATTATGTACCTGACTCCGGCTTATGGGTTGTTACTGATGAAGGGGCAGGATTTCTTTTCGAAACTGATTTTGTGCGCGTTCCTGTAAATCAAGATCGTTTCTATGTGCAGGGACTTTCACGTCACCCTTTGGAAAACACCTTTTACATGACTGACGCCTCGCAGGTGTACAAAATCCGCCCTGAGGGCAATTATTATGAAATTGAAGTGCTGTTTGTTAACCCGCTAAACGACGATATCCTCACCGTTAACTCTAACGAAACAGGAATCCTTTTCGCTACCTCAAGAGGGCGGGTGTACCACATGCTGCACGGAGCCGGACAAAATGAAGCTGACCTCATCTTTTTTGATGACGAGTTTGAAAATTCGGTTTTCTTTAGCCTGCGAACCCCCGAGGGTGACTTTTGGTACACTCAGTACAATGCAGCAGGAATAAGCCGGATTCGCCCTGATTTGTCCCGAACTGTTTATGCCGAAGACAAAGGGCTGGATCAGTTCATCAACGTAATACGGCTGAGCCCAAACGGGACCCTGTTTGCGGGGAGCAGCGGGGATAAAAAGCTGTATCAGTTCACAGAGTATGAAGAGCGCTTCGTACCGGTTCCCATAACCGGGGTAACGGGCCGGGAGGTCGCACTTAACCAGCTCATCATAAATGATATGTGCTTTCTTGATGATGGCAACATTCTGCTTGGAACCAACCGTGGCGTAGCTATTTACCACCAAAACACGGAAACTCTGGAGATGCTCGCTCTCGATCCTGAAGCCGATAACGAGTATATCAAAAGCATTTTACACCTTAACGGCACCATTTGGATGGGCACCGACCGCGGCATTCTTGCCTATGATGAAAACATTGGCGTATTGGTAAGATACAACGAGTTTAACAACGGGCTGCCATCACGGACCAACGCTTACCGCGGCTTTACCACAACTCTGGATGGCAACTTATGGGCTGCAACATCATCTGGCATCGCGGCTTTGCTGCACCCGTTTGATATCAGCCAGACACAAACCCCGACCCTCATTTCAGCCGCTATCAGCGATGAACATGCCGTTCTTGATATCACTGGAGGAAGCAAAATTCCTTACAACTCTTTTCTCACGCTGCATTTCCGAAGTCTGATGTTTCCTACCCGTAACATAGTTTATCAGTATCAGATTAATCAGGATTCCTGGCAAATGCTGCAGCAGCAATCATTTGTAAACCTCTCCCAGCTCTCCCCGGGAAGCTATCACGTTAGAGTTAGGGCCCTGCAACAAGGCTCATACAGCTGGAGCGACCCTCTAAGCGTATCTTTTGTAGTGCTGCCCCCCTGGTACTTCAGGCCCGTTTTTCTGGTGTTTTACCTTATTGGGATTTTACTGCTTATATACACAACCACATCGCTTTATACGGCAAGCCTGAGGCGGTCAAAAGAGCGCCTGACCATTGCCGTACAGGAGCGTGTAAGTGAAATTCAGCAGAAAAGCAAAGAACTTGAGGCAGCCAAAGAGGAAGCCATTAAAGCTAACGAGGCAAAAAGTCTTTTCCTTGCCAATATGAGCCACGAAATCCGCACACCATTAAACGGAATTATTGGTTTTCTGGAACTGCTAAAGGATACAGAACTTAACAACGTACAACGCGAGTACATCAGCTATGTGTCAAATTCGGCACATACGCTCACGCAACTTGTAAATCATATACTTGACTTTTCTAAAATCGAAGCCGGCAAACTGGAGCTTGAGAGTGATACCTTCAGCATAGAAGAGCTTTGTACCAATACGCTTCAGATTGTCAGCTTTTCCGGGGCCGGGCGAAACGTACCTGCTTACCTGGTAACCGACCCGCACCTGCCTCATAAAGTAAAGGGGGATGCCCTCCGAATCCGGCAAATACTCATCAACCTTGTGGGTAACGCAGTCAAGTTTACAGAAAACGGAGAAGTTGAACTGCATATAACGCTAATCGACGAAGCCAGAGCCGGCACCTACTCGCACATCCGATTTTTGGTAAGCGATACCGGTATTGGTATTTCAGAAGAAAACCTGCGCCGTATTTTCACCCCGTTTACGCAGGCTGATATTTCAACAACCCGTAAATACGGGGGCACAGGGCTTGGCCTGTCCATTACAAAATCACTGATTGAAAAAATGGGGGGCGAGCTCGAAGTTGAAAGTACCGTTGGTGAAGGAAGCCGCTTCTCTTTCACGCTTCCTCTCGAAGTCGTTGAAGAGGGAATAAACCCGACAGGCTCAGCTGAACCGTTTTTTAAAGGTAAGTGCCTGTTGTTCCTCAAAAATAAAAGGGAGTATGAGCTTACAGCCGAATATCTTGGTCTTTTCGGAATTTCTGAAACCCTGCATTGCAGCAGTCCGCTTATACCGGAGCATTACAAAGCTTCAGAACAAGCTGTACTTATCTTTGCTGACTCACACCTTTTTAAAGATCCTGAGGATATCCTTGGTTTCGCAGAAGTGCTCAATAAAAAGCGCATAAAGTGCAAAGCATTCATAATTGTTCACGATATTCATGAAGATTTCAGCACCCTTTGTGAAAACTTATACCGCCAGAAGAACATTTATTGCGAACGTCTTCTCAGGCCTGTACATTTCAATTCGCTGTACCACACCCTTGGTAAACTTAAGCCTTCATTCCGTTCTGATGCAAAGAATACTCAGATCCCGACTGCTAAACCCGGATTTGAAATTCAGTCCGTAATTTCCGGGCATCAGGCTGCTGAAATACAACCCGAACCTACCGTATCCTCCGCGAAATCGCCAATATTGCATAGCCATGCCATGGACTCTATTTCACCGATTACAATTCTTTTGGTAGATGACAATACCATCAATCTTAAGCTTGCGTCTATTCTTTGCAAAAAATCACTCGGCCGTATTCCATCCAATATTATTACCGCCGATAACGGAGAGGCAGCTGTAGAAAAAGTCCGCGAGGTTCACCCGGATCTTATCCTGATGGATCTTCAGATGCCGCTGATGGATGGTTTTGAAGCAAGCCGGGAAATTCTCAACTATGTGAAAGAAAATCAGCTGCCTGATATTCGCATTTTCGCCCTAACCGCCGGGGTTACAAGTGAAGAAGAGTCCCGTACTCAAAAAGCCGGCATGACCGGCTTCATCACCAAGCCTATCAACAGGGAACAGTTTCATAAGGCCGTTATGGACGTTCTTTATGAAAAGTACGGTAAAGAACTAACCCTGGAGTTGCTCTGAGGCTTTCAGCCCGATTATCAATTTTCCGTCCGCTCAAAACTCATCAAACTTTTCATCAATGCCTTACGACAAATCTGTACTCAACACCCTGCCTGCAAAGGCTGAAGAAATCATCGCTTCAAATACCGACCGCGACACCATCCTGCTTGAAATCTGTAAACTGCTTCGCGATACCGTACCGGTTTATGACTGGGTCGGTTTTTACATCGCTGATCCTGAAACAGTCCGGGAGCTTTATCTCGGCCCGTATGTGGGTGAAGCCACCGATCATACCCGTATCCCTTTTGGGAAAGGAATCTGCGGTCAGGTAGCTGAATCGCACAAGACCTTCGTTGTTGAAGACGTTCATGCGCAGGATAATTACCTTTCGTGCAACATTCATGTAAAGAGCGAAATTGTAGTACCGATCCTTAAAAATGGTGATTTCGTTGCTCAGCTCGATATTGACTCCAACACCCTTGCGGCAATGGATGCGCACGACCAGCAGGTACTTGAAGATATTTGCGTGAAGCTAAGCCCCTTGTTTTGAGGCGAATTTGAGCCTTAACGAACCACACTTTTAGGGAAAGTATATTTTGGGGGAGGAGTGACGGCAGAATGCACCCCGGGCTGCTCTGCTTCAGCCGCAGCAGCTTACAAAGCCGTCTCGACTCATATGCGGACGCGCATTTGCAGCCCGATTTGTGAACGTACGTTGCCCTGAGCCTCCGTGAGTCCGCTGCCGGTTGTGCTTCTGTCTTCAAATACCGTGAGCCCGTACTTCAGCCAGAAATCAAAGCGGGATGCCGTTGCGTATCGCAAAAGGGCATAGGCACGCTGCCCGGTACCGGATAGCATTGTATTTGAAAACACATACAGCAGATCATTTTCATACATAAAAATCCGGGATGCAAAACTGTCGGTTTCAAACACCGCAAGCCGCAGATCAACGGTTAGTGCTGGAAGGGGATTCCAACGCACATCCTGAAAGAGCAGCACACCATAATCAGGGCTTTGCGCATCGCGGTTGCGGGCACGTACCCATTCAGCGCGGGTACGCAGCCGCAGTTGTGGCAGCACCTGATACTCGGCTTCTGCGCGCATCGAGGTTCGGGCATCCTGCCCTGTCGCCATTAGCGAACGGCCGAAGGCATCAGTTACTTCATAGTCATTTTCTCTGATTTTACTTCTCGCCACAAAGTAGACGGAAAACTGCCGGCTGAACCTGAAATCCAGATATCCAAGCATATCATACCCGGACGTTGCCTGCGTAGTGCCGAAACGCGGTGCCGGAAACCGAAAACGGTCGTAATAAAACCCCGTCGATACCAGCCGGCTGAACCTGTGCGTGAGGCCTGTGTAGAGCCCTTCCTCGTTTCGGGGGCGTCCGCTGCCTTCCCCAAAAGCCGAACCAAATAGCGATTGAAAATCACGGGCATAATTCCGGTAGATAATCGTGATATCGGTGCCTTCACCTAAAGGGTACTGAAGCCCGCTGATTAAGCCGGTACCTCCGTTGCGGCTTCGTGCTGCTTCCCCAAAAAAATAAAGCGGGGCCAGAAGTAAACGGTAATCTGCACCAAAAGCCGAAGCCTGCCTGCCTTCAAAATCGTAACGGTTATGAAGCGCATCTCCCGGCACAATGTAACGGTTGTAAGCCGCATGATAGCCGGTGGTGCCAATCATACCGTAGCGGCCGGAGTAGGTGATGCGACCGCCCGCCATATCGAGGCGGGTATTGTTGCGGCGCTCCCGCTCTGTTGGGGTGCGGTGAAAGCCGCTCGCAGAGGGGAAACGAATGGTCTCCCCATCGATAACAGAGGCACTCAGGGGCCGGCTCGAATAAAACCCTGTGAGTTGCAGCTGCCGGCCAACGGTTGCCGCCACACCCCTCATAAAGCGCGTCTGCTCGCTCGACTGATAGGGTGCAAGACCGCGCTCAGCCCTGAGCGGACCGCCGGACACATCCCGCCCTTTGCCAAAGCCAAGGCCGGTATGCAGTACAAGCCCCTGACCGGCCCAGATTCCGTAGTCGCCAACTACAAAGCGCCTCACCATGCCAACATTCTGAATGCCGGCATGCCATGAATTAAAATCAAAATCGTACGGTCTGCTCAGAGGCTCACCCGGAGCCTTAAGCTGTGTAAGGTTAAGCGAGAGGTGCCGGCTGCGGTAGTTAAAGCGCTGATAAACACGCCACGGACCACCGGCGTAGCGGGTCTGCCCTTCAAACTCGGGAGGGGTGAAACCGGCTTGTGTTTCCAGTACCCGCTGCCCGCGGCTTATGTACTCAAAGCGGCCACGGTAGGTCCAGTAAGCGGGGCTTGTTAAGAGCATTCGGGCCAGCTCAGCACTGCTGCCTACAGTAACATAAGGCCGGATGCGGTCAAGGCTCACCCGGCCAATCCCACGGATCTGAAGAAGCTCTTCGAGGCTTTCAAAAGGTTTTTCCCCTCTCCTGGCAACAATGGCCTGAGCCTGAGCAAGGCTGATTCCGGGAACCTGAGCCAACTCCTGAACCGAGGCGCGATTAATGTTAAGCGGGTTTGATGCGAGATCGAGCAGGAATCCGGCGAGGTCTTCCTGCCCCTCTGTTTCGTCGTCAGGCTCAGTTTGTTCGAGCAACCATTCCAGCTCCCGTTCAAGTACCCGAAGCGAATCCGGCGGTATGGTTTGCTGAGCCATCAGGGGAAGCCCCGGGCCCGAAACAAACAGCATCAACAGTACCGGGAAAAACCATAACCGTTTGCTGAATATCAGCTGTGGTAGCCGGGTAGATTCCATGGCAGCGTCCTTAAAAATGCAGGGTCAGGTCAAGCCCGGGGCTCCATCCGAGCACGTAGTGCTGCTGAGCAACCAGGTTGATATGAAAATTAGCAAAGCGATAACCGGCGCCGGCAGAGAAAGTTTGAGGGGCAGTTGTAAGGCCGCCCCTCAGCACGAATGCATGGGAAAGCTCCATCTCAAGGCCAGCGCGGAAAGCCAGCGGAAACCGGACATCTTTAACCGCATCAAGTGCGAACAGCGCTTTCTCCGAGATGGTATAGGCAAGGCCAAGGGCAAACTCGGCCGGCAGTTCCTCACGGGCTTCGCCGGCTCTGCCCCGGTTAAGGTTGGCCGCGCGCGCGCCGAAACGAAGTTCAGGGATGACCTCCCAGGCCAAACCAATATCAATCGCTGCCGCTCCGGCTGAGCCGTAGCCTTGTATAAGAAGATGGGTATAATTGAGTGCAAACCCGGCATAGAAACCAGCATACCCGTACGAATAGCCAAGGCGCAGCCGTGTTTCGCGGTAAAGCTCGTCACCATAGGTGTGAAGTCCGGAGGCAGCTACACCCCCAAGCACCTGATAGGTTGCAGCCATTGCTGCATCAGTAAGCTCAGCAAAGCCATAATTGCGGATGCCGTAAAACGATACCGACCGGGGGCTGCCTGCTGACAATGCAGGATTTGCGAAAACCGCCCATGCGCCATCACCTGCTGCGGTTACAGCCTGCCCCATACCCACCTGACGAGCCCCAAGCACCTGCTGCGCATACAGCTGTGGCCCCGTAAGTGCCCCTGCAAGGAAAAAAAACAAGCCTGCTAAAACAGCTTGCAACCTCATGCCCGTATGGTACCTGTAATCATACTTTTCCATAGATGCTTACGTTTTGAAAGCTTATCTTTTTGCGAGATGAGCAATGGATACTTAAAATCCAAAAACCTTACAGCTCTTAAAGGAAAAAATCAGATTTCCTGCTCCGGCAATGGCTGTTCTGCTTATCAAATACTAATTTTGCTCTGTTAAGCCCGTTTTATTTTGTACAAGCCTGCAAGCCATTCTTTTTTCGTTTACGCTATCTTTCTGCTGCTCCTCATTCCGGCCTATTTTGCGCCTGCACACGGGCAGGAAATCCGGGCACGGGTTGATCTGAACACCAGCCAGATCAGCAGCTCAGACTATGACTACCTGAACGAGCTCCGCACCCTCATTGAGGAATATGTAAACGAAACACGCTGGACAGAAGACAGCTACCTGGAAGATGAGCGCATTGAAGTCGACATCCGCATTACACTAACCAATGCCGATAATAACGCCAACTTTGATGCCAACCTGATTATCCAGTCCAGCCGGCCAATCTACAACACCCTGGCTAAAACGCCCCTTGTACTCATCAGCGACAACGCCTGGCGCTTCAATTTTACACGAAACCGAAACATCCTCCGGGATGATTTCCAGTATGACGACATTGCCTCCGTAATTGATTTTTATATATTTATCGTTCTGGCTTACGATTATGACACTTTTTCTGAGCTTGGCGGCAACCCCCACCTTCGCCGTGCAGAAAATATTCTGAATGTGGCACAGTCAACCGGAGGGGCCTCCGGCTGGACCTCCATCGGTACCCGGCGTAACAGGCACGGACTCATCACACAGCTCAACAATCCAAACTATGAGGGCTTTCGCCGGGCCTTGTACAAATATCACCGCCTGGGTCTTGATCAGTTTACCCTAAACCCCGACCGCGCAAGGCAGAACATTCTGGAGGCGTTTAACCTGCTTCAGGAAACCCGCCGGCAAACAACTGAGCGGTACTTGTTCGACCTGCTTTTCTCGGCCAAAAACCGGGAGTTCACCGCGGCCTTTTTAGATGCGGAACTCTCAACGCGGCTTGAAGCCTTCAACCTGCTTACCGAGCTTGATCCAAGCCATATTTCGGAATATGAAAAATTACAGTAAAACCCGCTTTCCGTTAGCTGTATGAAAAAAATAGTATCCCGAATTAAAGACCCCATAAGCTGCCTTACACACATGGCAGGGGCTTTTTTCGCCGTTATCGGGCTCATCCTGATGCTACTTACCGCCAATGCCCCGATAGAAGCAATAGCTTTCAGCATATTTGGCGGCACCATGTTCCTGATGTACCTGGCAAGTACGCTTTACCACCTTTTTGATGCCGGTGATGCGCTCACCAAAGCCCTCCGGAAATTCGACCATGTGATGATCTACTTTTTCATCGCCGGCACCTTTACACCCTTCACCTTGCTGCTGATTGAAGGAAATCTCCGCTGGGTTTTCATGGGTATAATCTGGGGGATAGCCCTCGCCGGCATGGTTTTTAAATTGTTCTGGCTTCATGCCCCGGCATGGCTCTCGATCACACTTTATTTAGGGATGGGCTGGCTGGGCCTGCTGATACTTCCCTACGCCTTTGGCAACCTGAGTGCCGCTGCCGGAAACTGGATTATTGCCGGCGGTCTATCTTACACAATTGGTGCTGTAGTTTATGGTGTGAGGCGGCCCGATCCCTGGCCCGGCACTTTTGGGTTTCATGAGATTTGGCACCTTTTTGTGATGGGAGGGAGCTTCAGTCATTTTTGGGTGGTGTACCGCTACCTTCCGCTTGGCTGATAGCAACAACACTAATCAGGGCCGGAAAAGCCTTATATTTGAGGTCGCACCCGCATCAGATCTAATACGCAAGCGGGTTAATATACTCACGCAAAAAAAAGGATTTCATTGATCTCCGTCGGTTTTCTGCTCACAACATTTATTTCCATTTTTTCCATCGTGAACCCGTTTACGGCCATGCCCGTATTTCTGGCCCTTACCGGAGATCTAACGGAAAAGGAGCGCAATAAACAAGCTTTATGGGGCGCCATTTATATGGTTATCATCCTGGGGGCCTTTCTTTTTGGCGGTCAGTATATCATCAGTTTTTTCGGGATCAGTATCGAAGGCATCCGGATTGCCGGCGGGCTCATGATTATGCGGTTTGCCTATTCGCTGCTTAACCCTGCAGAAGGCGGGCGCAAAATCACACCTGAAGACGAACAGGAGAGTCAGAATAAACCCGACATTTCCTTCAGCCCGCTGGCCATGCCGCTGCTGTCCGGGCCCGGCAGCATTGCGGTTGTACTCGGCTTTGGCTCACAAACTACCGGTGTATTCGATGCAGTTCTTGTATTTGTGGCAATTATACTGGTAGCTGTTGCCGTATTTGGCGTACTTTACGTAGCGCCGCGCCTCATCAAAATACTGGGTAAAACAGGTATGACCGCCCTCACCCGCATGATGGGCTTTATTGCCTTATGTATCGGAGTGCAGTTCATCATAAACGGCATCTCCATGCTGATTGTGTAGACTGAACCCATCATCGCCACTGATTTACCCTGTTTTCACTGAAGTTATGCAGCGGTTTGATATCATCATAAACAACAGTAATTTTGAAACGCAAACAGATCACATCCGTAAAAATATAACATGCCGCCACTGGCTAAAACTTCCCTTCCCTTCCTCAAATCAGCCATACCTGACTTAGAGGTATCACTTTAAATCTTATTTTACCATGGGCCTCTGGACCGCAATCGTCATTATAGTAGTAATGAGCCTTCTTGCTGATATGTATAACAAAAATCAGAAGAACAAGGCACGCTTCAGCGGTAATGACAAAAAGATTAACGAGCTTAACGAGACCATTAAGACCCTTGAAAAGCGCATTGAAAATCTTGAAATTATTGCCGTATCTGATCCCGACAACTTTCAGGACCGTGCCCGCAATACCTCCTATTACCATGAACCGGAAGAACCGGCGCGTGCCAATCAGCGACTGGTGAACGAGCTGGCCCGGGCCAAACAGGGCGGGCAGAGATAAGCAGCCCATGTCCATTGCCGGTTTAACACGGCAAGCATAGCTGAATCCATCAACCTGCAAAAAAAAGACTTTATGTTCAGCGAAGACATCATCATCCCTCTTGTTGCCATTTTGGCCGTTTTCGGGCCTGCCTTCTACCTTATTTATGCAGGAGCCAAACTCATCCGGTACCGGATTGACCGCAAGTATGCACATGAAAACAGCAGGGAAGTTAAAGAGCTGCGAGAGTTTATGGAGCGCACGGAACTTCGCCTGCAGGCCCTCGAAGAAATCGTAAGCGAAGATGGCGTAATTCTGGAAGATGCGGTTGCCAAAGCCGAAAAACGCATCTCAAAGCCCCGGAAGATTTCAGCTGACTACCTCAAAGAGAACAGCACCCCTGCATCAGATAACCCTGCTGACCCCGGCAGCAGCAAACTCAGAAATCAGCTTAAATCGTGACATAATGCCCGCAATTCGTTAACTTACCTGACCTTGCACTTAATTTTGCTGCAAGGTCTTTTTTTTTATCTGACCTGTGCGCTTTATCCTGCTCAGGCAGCAGCATCCCGTTATCATCCCGAAACTCCTCACTCTGTGCAGCCGCCATGACGATTACAGCCCTTGATATTAAGCAGCGCAATTTTTCAAAATCCCTCAGAGGGTACGATCCCGCAGAGGTAAATGCTTTTCTGAACATGCTGGCTAACGAATGGGAGCATCAGGTTACCAAAATAAAATCGCTTGAGCGGGATGTACGCGAAGTAAACGACAAGCTAAGCCACTACCAGCGAATTGAAGCAACCCTGCACGAAACCCTGCAGACTGCCCGCGAAAATGCTGAACAAAAAATGGAAAATGCCCGGAGAGATGCCAAAAACAAGCTTCAAAAGGCTGAAATTGAAGCCGAACAGGTTATTAAAGAAGCCCGCATGCAAAAGCAACATATCCGGCAGAGCATCCTCAAATTACTTGAACGCCGCGAAGAAATTATCAGGGGGATGAGCTCCTACCTCGATGTAGCTCAGAAATCGCTGGATAGCTTCCACAAAGACGGGCAGGGCGTTTATCAGCTCCCCCGTGATGAAGCCGAAACAGAGCCCCTGCCGGTTGACCGGAAAAAAGATACCGCCGCCGGAATTGCCAAATCAGCACCCGGCACTGAAGATATTGACGACCTTATCGAAGAATTAGATTAACCTTTCCGTTTACATAATTTTTTAAAAATGACATTCGACACTATAGAAAGCTTCCGAAACAAAAGAGCCGAAGCTGTAGATTTTATACGTTCCAAAACCGACTATCAACCTGAAGTACTCATTATTTTGGGTACCGGCCTCGGCAATCTTGCCCGTGAACTTGATGCCGAAGTTACCATCAGCTACGAAGACATCCCGCACTTTCCCGTTTCAACGGTTGAGTCACACTCCGGCAAGCTGCTTTTCGGCAGCCTTGGCGGCAAACGGGTTGTACTAATGCAGGGCCGTTTCCACTACTACGAAGGCTACAGCATGCAGGAAATTGCTTTTCCCGTTCGTGTAGCGCAGGCTTTGGGTGCGCGGGCGCTTCTGGTAAGCAACGCTGCCGGCGGCATGAACCCGCTGTTCCGCCGTGGCGACATCATGTGCATCACCGATCATATCAATATGCTGGGCGACAACCCCCTGATCGGGCCTAATGACAACGAACTCGGCGATCGCTTCCCGGATATGAGCGAACCCTACAGCAACCGTCTGGTAAAAATCGCCGAAGAAGTTGCGCTCGAAAGCCGCATCAAAATGCATCAGGGGGTTTACGTGGCCGTTCCGGGGCCTAATCTTGAGACCCGCGCCGAGTACCGTTTCCTGCGCCTATTCGGAGCTGATGTGGTTGGGATGAGTACCGTGCCAGAAGTAATTGCCGCAGTACACATGAAAATGGAAGTTTTTGGCATCTCTGCCATCACCGACGAGTGCTTCCCGGAATCGCTTCAGCCGGTTGTGCTTGATGAAATTATTGAAGCAGCATCTATCGCTGAACCCAAGCTCACTAATGTGATCAAGGGTGTGCTTGAAAAACTTTAGACCGAAACAGTAGCTTCTGCATAAGGTACGCATGGATTGACATCTACAATTATCCGTTTTTTCTTCGTACCTTATGCGGCACCACTTCATCACTACTGATGAATCAGCCATACAGCGACACACATCATTACCAGGCACCAACTTCTTGCTATGAAATCCAACTCTTCGAACGATATTTGGGACGAGCACAGATGGGAAACCCATATAAATGAGGCGGAACAAAAAAGTGAAGAAATCCGCCATTTCTTAGATAAAACCTTCGGCAGCGAGGGTCCGCGTTGGGTTAAAATTTTACAGGAATCTGAATCGGAGCACGAAGCGCTCGATGCATATATAGAGGAAGAACTCCTGCTCGATGAAGCCTATCTCCCCGACGATGATGACGACTGGGATATTGACGATTTTGACGACTTTGACGACGATTTTTTTGCTGCAACTGACAGTCAACCGATTGATTCAGATGGTGATTCACCTAATTCAGAGGCAGATGCAGATGCACATCCTTATCCAGGGTCGGATGTCCCCTTTGATTTCGATCCTTTTGCGCCGATTACAGGCAGCAGCAATAATAACAAAATAAACAGTCAGGATGATGACGACGATTATTCGGATGAATCCGGTGATGACGATCTCGGAGAATTCGACGATTTCGACGATTTAGATGAAGGCGAAGAATGGAAACTGCTCAGTAATGATCACACTTTGAGCGACTTCGGTTCACTTGACAATCTCGATGTTTATGACCGTGCTCATGCTTTCGGCACGCATATGCTTGTGAGATCTGCGCATTTATATTTCGAAAAAACTGAGGATCAGCACCTGTATAATCTGTTCATGGCTGATGTGCTTCAGATTAGTGCAAAAATTGCTGCCGGCTATACGCTTGGTTTCTTTGATGATATGCTCGGTGGCAATATCGCTTTTTGCAAAAAGGCGCTGCACGCTGCCAATCGTGCACTGAACAACCTTCGGTTCATTAAAGAACGCAATCTGGTTTTCGGTGAAATTGAGTACCGGCAGCTGCACTGCGACCTCTTTGAGATCCGTAACGACCTTGGTATTTACATACAGGAACTGCGGGATCTGTTCGATCAGCACCAAAACTTAATGTGATGTAATCTATTTTAAATCAGCTTCATTTAACCCCAAAAAGCCCGCAGGAACAAAGCTGTTTCTGCGGGCTTTTTGGGTTTTGTAAAGCAGCTTTCCTTGTCTTTAGCGGGAAGCTTCAGCCTCGTTTTCATCCCATATAGCAACCTCAAAGCGCCCGTTTGAATCGGCAGCTCCGCGAAACATTCCCCGGCTGTTGAAGATCATGGCAATTTCACCAGTGTGGCTCACCCCGATAATTCCGCCGTCACCCGGCTGGAGTTTGTCATGAATTACGATGCGGGCCGCTTCATTAAGGGAGGCTCCTGTGTATTCCATAATTGCACAAATCTGAAATGCAACGGCATGCCGGATGAATTCTTCCCCGGTTCCGGTTGATGAAATAGCACAGCTTTTGTTGTTGGCATAAGTACCGGCACCTACAATGGGTGAATCCCCGACCCGTCCGAAACGCTTGTTCGTCATGCCTCCGGTAGAGGTTCCTGCAGCGAGGTTGCCGTTGCGGTCGAGCACGGCTACGCCTACGGTACCATACTTGTTGTCGTCTATTGCCTGATACGGATTCATGGATTGCGCACTGTCGTCATGATCGAGGGTTACTTCATCGCGCTCCCTTGCGCGTATCAGCTGTTGATGGCGACGCTCGGTGTAGAACCAGGACTGTTCTACACGCTCAACACCAGCGCCGTCGGCAAAGCGCTCAGCGCCTTCACCGGCAAAAAGCACATGCCGCGAGTTTTCCATCACATGGCGGGCAAGGGTGATAGGGTTCTTCACCGTTGTTACACCTGCTACTGCACCGGCAGCAAGGTTACGGCCGTCCATAATGGAGGCATCCAGTTCAAAGGTTTCAGCATTTGTCATAACAGCCCCCCGGCCGGCATTATAAAGGGGGTTATCTTCCAGCAGGCGAACAACCTGTTCAACCACATCAAGTGCATCAGCACCATCGGCAAGCATGCTGCGCCCAAGCTCGAGTGCCTCTGCGAGACTGTCAACATATTGTTGCTTAATTTCCGGATCTATATCCCGGGAAATTACACCGGCCCCGCCGTGTAAAGCGATCGCATACTCAACCCGCTCTGCAAAGGTTTCCGAATCAGATTGATTGCTTTCGGCACATGCGGTAAATAGCATAAGGGCGATACCTGATATAAAAAATAAACTGTGCTTCATTTTGGTATTTGCTTGGTTAACGGCTATAGTTGGGTAGTTTCCAGGCCGAATATGCCCCGATTAACTTGCTTTTCCAAATCCGGCAGGGTTCAGCTGCGGGCTTATTTCACAAGCAGCATTTTTTTTACCTGCACAAAGCTGCCGGCTTCTACCCGATAGAGATAGACCCCGCTGGCAATGGGGAAGTTTCGTGCATCAAATGTAACAGTATGTGTACCGGCACTTTGCATGCCGTTTTGGAGGGTCGTTACCAGCTGCCCATTCACACTGAAGACATCAAGTCGTACATGAGTTGGCTCCGGAATCGAGTATGTGATTTGGGTAGCCGGATTAAACGGATTGGGGTAGTTTTGATAAAGCACAAATTCAGCTGCCATCTCCGTGTCTGTTCCGGGCGCCGAAACCGGTGTAAGTAAATCCAGAATAATGGGAAAACTGCCTCCGCCTGATGGATTTACCGTAGAAATGCCTTCTGCCCAAACACCATCCGGACTGGTGAGTACCTCAATTTCGTGGCCGTCAAGCAGGGAGCGTTCCTCAACACGCCTAATGCCAAACGGGAAATCGTTTGGCAGCATTACTGCCCATCCGCCGTCAGTAGTTTCTACCCACTCCCGGAAGAAAGCGGCATAGCGGTCATCAAACTGAATACCAGACTGTTGCACAAAAGTCGTATAAACAGGGCGGTCAGCACCGGTTTCATCATCATAAATTACCACAAAATTACCGGGTACAGCATTAGAAAAAGCGGCTACTCCCGTAGCCTGATCAGCTTCCTGCCCGAACGACAGCACCCGGATATCAGAGGTTGTATCAAGCACATGATGCACGCCGCTGCCACCTTCGCCATCATTAAGCATCAGGCGAATGCGAAGAATACCGCCGGGTGTAAACCGCCTGTTTCCACTTGGTTCCGTAATAAACCAACCCTCATACTGACCTTCACCGTTGGTTGTAAAGGTATAATGACCCGTTTCGAAAGCGGCCTGGCTAAAATCAGGGGAGGAGGTGGTACGGATAAACGAGGATGCATCATTGCCGGCAAATATCATGTTTCCGGCTCCGTTTTGGTGATAGTCATCCTCATCATCAATCACCCGATTGGCGAAGCGGTACGTTGCATTAGGCTTCAGACCTTCGAGCTTCAGCCGATAGGCAAAAGGGATGCGGTCATTATTTTCAGGCTGCGCTCCCTGCATGAAGGCAGGCATTATTACTTCTGTGAGCGCTGCCACCCGAAGCGGTTCACTTATAACACTATGGGTTTCGGAGGCAGCCTGTAGCCTATAAATACCAGGCTGTGTAAAACTGATTCCGTTAAACTGCGCGCGGCCGGCTGATGCACTTACTGTAAGGTTTCCGGTTAGCTCTCCGGGGCCATCAGCCTTGCTGAGTGTTATAGTGCCGTTAAAACCGGAATCCTCATTACCGCTTGCATCAAACACAATTACTTCGAAAGGCTTCAAAGAAAAACCGGTTTGAGCTGTTGGGCTCAGCTGCGCAAACTGCAGTGGCTCATTCACTTCAAAAGGTTCTGCCGATATGCGGATGTCTGCCAGCCTCAGCTTGCTGCGCTGTCCGCTTTCACTATCGAGGCGAACGCCGGTGTAGTAATATACCCAACGTAATTCCGCATAGCTGCGGTTGAGTATTGCCTGAGGCAGTTCTACTGGGCCTATATAGGAACTGTGGCCTGCTGAACTGTTCCGCTCGTACTGTACCGGTTCACCATTGCTGTCCAAAACATCCTCAAAATTATCATTCGGGCTGATGCGATACTGCAAGCGAATGTTATAGACTCGTGAATTCGGCAATACGGTACCGCCTCTCCAACCGGCATATAGCTGTGCAGTACCTGATGTGTTCAGCCCCACGACTGCTGCACCCAGCCAGCCGCCGCCCTCTTCCTGCGCGTTAGCTGTATTAATAAACCCGAGCCCTTGATCACCAAGGCCATTTAAGCGGCTGCGGTTTGAGAGGTTATAGGGAAGGGTCCAGGCTTCATTAAACTCAGATGTAAGGGTAGGATCGGCAACGGTAGCCTGATAGAACATCATATGAGCGGGGTAAGTACCGGCCTGTTCGGTTGCACTCCAGCTGCTGAACGTAAAATCGCCCTGAACCATGTGCCAAGGATCAATAGGTGGCTCAGCTCCGTCGTCATCCTGCGGAACAAAAACAGCCGTCAGGTTGGTAGCCTGCTGCGGTGATACAGCGATAGCGGAATCGGTTGAAGAAACGCTTCCAGTCCATTCTGAAAAAACATAGCCTGTTCGGGCAACCGCTTCGAGTATTACTGATACACCACTAAAGTAGGTACCCGACCAGGGGTAGGGCTGAGCGCTAATACCCGGTGTGCCCTGTCTGATTTCCGTTTGATTGATACGGATGTACCCGTGCGCAGGATCGCTTACATCAAGGGTGATTTGTGCCGGAGCCGATGACAGGTTGAACTGCTGCCGGATGTGCTGCCGGAGAAAATCAGGGCGTTCAGCGGCAAAATCACGCATTACCTGAATATGCTGCTGCCATGTTTCCTCCGAAACCGGGCGCCTCCAGCGGTTGATGTGTTCCTGAATTTCAGGCAGATACATGGCCTCAAGTGAATCCAGCCGGGTCTGTACGTACTCAGGGCTGAAAACCGTGTTCAGCAAATCTGCCGCCCGGTTGATAAACTGACGCCGGTATTGCTGGTTTTGAAGCAGCTGCCGCGGGATGAAGGTTGCCCATGGCGGATTTGGCCATCCGGGTCCGTTATCCTGCAGAGCAAATGCAAGGGTGTTATGTGCCGGACCCTCCTGATAACCCTCTACGTAGTTGAAATCAAGCCCAAAACCAAAATCAGTATCAAACATCATCCATCGCCAGCGCCCGTCAGCACCGGGTTCACCTTCCGGAAGCGTACTGTTTGTTCCGCGCCAGTATTGTTTATTGTTTCCCGGCCAGTCTGTATTGCGGAAATAAACCTGTGCCAGAAAGTAATCGGTGAAGTTTTCCACATCCATACGGTTGCGGAGCTCTTCAAAATTGGCATTATTTGCTACACCGGGATTATTGAGGAATGACCTCATTTGATTGTAGTGCGTGAGGCCCTCTGGGTTTCCGCTGTCAAAAACGGAGTTGTTTTCAGCAATCGTGAAGCTTTCCTGATTTCCCGAATCTAAACTGTAATGGGTTTCAAGATAGCGCTCATCAAGCCGGTCGCGGATATTGTGCACGCCCCAGTATTCCCCGTTAATAAATACGATGGCCGGGCGTGAGTGCTGCATATCAACCTCAAGGCCCCGTATGAGCGACTGCATGAAGCTGTCCCGAAAGATAGCTCCGTCCCAGTCGTTACCGCTGTTTCGGAGCAGCAGCCGCTTAAACTGCCCGATTGGTTTGTCAGGAAATATCTGATGGTTAATCCAGGAGGTTCCGTAATCAGAGCGGGCATACAAACGGAGTGATTTGCGGGGCCTGCTGCGGCTTGTGCCGCCGTGTATTCGCACACCAATACCCTGCGAAAAAGCAAGTGAGCCGTCATCCTCAAAAAACTCAATCCATGCGGGCCGCTCCCATTCCCGCCCGCGCTGATTGTAATTCAGGTTATTGCCGGGCACATAGATTCCGATTTCATTATCAAAAAAATTATCCCTGTGCGAAGTAATGGAAATAACCGGCATGCTGTACCGGCTGAGGCCCGCTTCATCAATGATAAAACTCCCCGTGATCACCTCACCCGGCTGCATACCTTCAATATAGGCACGTGCTCTGATGGTGTGGATTTTAAAGACTTCACCAAATGGAGGCTGCCAGGCTTCGTTGTACTGATCGTGTGCCGGGTCGATGTTGTTGGTTGGAATCATTGAAATATCATTCGGCTCTCCGACCCTTGAACCCAACAGCAACGGCCCGTCGAATATCGGGCTGTTTTCATCGGGCTCGCTCCCATCGGTTGTATAACGAATTACAGCCTGCCCTCCGGAAGAGATGAACAGGCTGATAGGCTCGGTATAAAAACCGGGCGCAAGACTAAACTGCGGCACGGGGGCTGCGGCTTCGGGTTGCTGAACCTGTTCTGCCTGCTGTTGGGTATCATTGAAAGCATAGGATACGTTTCCCGAACCATGGGCATGCAGCACATTGACCTGTAACAGCATCAGCAAAAGCATCACAGCAACCACAGCTGGTTGTGTGTAAAAGCGGAGGGGCATTTATTTAGGGGGAGGGCTGTAACGAATGATCGATAGAAAACGATTTTATTTATGGAAGGCCAACGGATTACAGAGCAATCCATTGGGTTATGATAGTGCATTATAATAATTTAATGCAATTACGCAACTATTATGCGATTTTTTGTTACAAATCTCACAAAAAAAGGCGGCCTCCCGAACGGAAGCCGCCTTTTTATAAAAACACTGCCTTGCAGATGCTGCTTACTTTATAAACAGCATGTCTTTGTAGGTAGGCATTGGCCAGTAATCGTCGGCTACGTAACGCTCGAGGCGGTCGGCAATCTCGCGCACCTTGTTCATCGCAGGGATGATGTTAGTCCGCATATGCTCAGCCTTCTCAACCTCGGTTTCGCCGCCGAGTTCTGCATTTTGCTCCATAAGCTTTTCATTGGCTTCGATAAGGGCATCAAGCTCTTTAGCAAGATGATCTGCTACGCGCTTAGTACCGGAAATCGTAAAACCAAGCTTCTCGCCGCGGTCAAGGGTAGCGGCAAGCTCATTCAGGTAACGGATAATAGCCGGGATTACCATGGTCTGAACCATTGATGCGGTTGTTTCACCTTCAATGTTGATACCCTTGAAGTACTGATCCACAAAAATTTCAAAACGGGATTCGAGCTCGGCCGGGCTGAGCACATTGTACTTTTCAAACAGGGCTGCATTTTTGCTGCTCTTAAGGTATGGCAGGGCATCCATAGTGGTTTTCAGGTTAAGCAGGCCGCGTTTGGCTGCTTCTACCTGCCACTCTTCTGAGTAGCCGTCGCCGTTAAAGAGGATGGCATGATGCTCGTTCGTCACGTTTGTGAGTACAACTTTGAGTGCCGACTCAAAATCAGCGCTCTTGAGCTGCTCATCGAGCAGGTCACACATGTAGTCTACGGCTTCGGCCATAACCGTATTCAGCACTGTAACCGGCAGTGAGATCGATTGAGCTGAACCTACTGCACGAAACTCAAACTTATTGCCGGTGAAGGCAAAGGGAGAGGTTCTGTTTCGGTCGCCGGCATGTTTTGGCAGCGGCGGCAATACAGGGGTTCCGAGGCCAAGCAGCCCACCTTTCTTAGACGACTTCAGCTCACCAGATTTAATCTGATTGTAGATATCGTCGAGCTGATCGCCCAGAAAAATTGAGATTATGGCAGGAGGTGCTTCATTCGCACCGAGGCGATGATCATTGCCTGCTGAGGCTATAACAGCCCGGAGCAAATCCTGATGTTTGCTTACTGCTGAAATAACAGCGGTACAGAAAAACAGGAACAGCATATTCGAATGCGGGTCGTTACCCGGCTCCATCAGGTTTAATCCGTCAGAAGTACTTACAGACCAGTTGGTGTGCTTGCCGCTTCCATTCAGGCCGGCAAAAGGTTTCTCATGCATGATACAAACCAGGTCATACTTCCGGGCTATCTTACGAAGCACAATCATGGTAAGCTGCTGATGGTCAGCCGCTACGTTGGCGGTTTCAAAAATCGGGGCAATCTCATACTGGCCCGGGGCTACTTCATTATGGCGTGTTTTAACAGGAACTCCGAGTCGGTAAAGTTCTTTTTCCACATCAAGCATGTAGGAAAGCACACGATCCTGAATAGACCCGAAGTAGTGGTCGTCGAGCTCCTGACCTTTAGGCGGAACGGCACCAAAAAGAGAGCGGCCGGCCATCACGAGATCCGGACGGCGATAGAAAAATTCCTTATCGATGAGGAAGTACTCCTGTTCTGCACCTACGGTAGAAGTAACGCGTGTAGCCTCAATACCGAAATACTCAAGGGCGCGTAAGCCGGCTTTGTTCAGAGCTTCAACCGAACGCAGCAGCGGGGTTTTGTGGTCGAGAGCTTCACCTTTCCAGGAAACAAAAGCCGTAGGAATGCAAAGGGTTGCACCGTTTTCATTTTCCATGATGAAGGCCGGGGAAGTAGGATCCCAGGCGGTATAACCACGTGCTTCAAAAGTGGGGCGCAGGCCGCCGCTCGGGAAACTTGAGGCATCCGGCTCACCCTGAATCAGTTCTTTGCCTGAAAACTCGGCTACAGCACCGCCACCCTGATTAGGCGTAATAAAGCTGTCGTGCTTTTCAGCAGTATGTCCGGTAAGCGGCTGAAACCAGTGAGTGTAGTGTGTGGCACCGCGCTCAGTAGCCCAGTTTTTCATTACAACTGCAACTGCATCGGCCACATCCGGATTTAAAGGTGCATTATCAGTGACCGTTTTTTTGAGTTCCTTCCAGATTGTTTTTGGAAGACGGGCCTTCAATTCAGTAAGATGAAGTGCATTTTCACCGAAAATACCAAGGATGTCGAATGCCTTGCCGCTCTCACTTAAAGAGCCGTTTCCGGGGGATTTTACAGCAGCTATTGCATCGAATCGTTTGAAAGATTTACTCATAATATAGTCTTGGATTTGTTTTGAGGGCCGGTTGCGCTTTGCACCGGTCTGATTCGGATTCAATAATAAGGTAATTTTTCCTAAATGCCATACTTTTTTAAGTCCAATTTGTTTAACCCCAAACTTTGGTAGGTCGCATAGCCTTAACACAACTAAAAAGCGCTTTTAGATTAGATGTGATGCGTTACGCCCTAATTCTGCAAGTAAAAAAGTGCTTACAGCCTGAACCCGCACTTTCAGCTTAAAAACAGGGCAGCTGCCATTTTAGGGAATGATTTTGATGATGAATCAGTATTTTCAGATGCCCATAGCCAACTGTTTCAATTACTGTTCAAATTCCAACTTTTTTTTGTGAGCACACCCGATTCGGCCCTGCTTCCCCCTCAGTCACAGCTTTCGGTTTGGATCGCCGCCATGCGGCCCAAAACCCTTGCCGCTGCTTTTGTTCCCGTACTGATAGGCGGAAGCCTTGCCTACAGCCATGATTCCTTTCTTGCCCTGCCCACCTTCGCAGCTCTGATGTGCGCTTTTCTGATTCAGATTGGCACCAACTTTGCAAACGACTACTACGATTTCAAAAAAGGGGCAGACAGCACCAATCGGATCGGCTTCGTAAGGGCAACTTCAGCCGGGCTTATTGCCCCGGAAAAAATGCTGCGTGCAACAATCCTTACCATGGCTGCTGCTTTTGTGCTGGGCCTCTATCTGGTGTGGCACGGCGGCTGGGTTATTTTGCTGATCGGCCTGCTATCCATTTTGTTTGGAATTCTTTACACGGGCGGCCCTTTTCCACTGGGCTATAATGGGTTAGGCGATGTATTTGTCTTCCTCTTTTTTGGTTTTGTAGCGGTGATGGGCACGTACTATCTCAACACCTTTACCTGGTCGGCACAGGCTTTTTGGGCTTCCATTGCAGCGGGTGCTCTTTGCACGAATATCCTGGTAATCAATAACCTCCGCGATGCCGAAGAAGACCGCATTACCGGCAAAAAGACCCTCGGCGTACTTTTTGGCGATAGCGCTCTGAAAATCGAATACGGCCTAATGTTAGCCCTGGCATTTGCCATCCCTCCGCACTTTTTTGTTCAGGAAGGCTATAACTGGCAAGTACTCCTGCCAATGGCTCTGATTTTGCCTGCAGCTGTTCTCTACCGCAACGTACTGATTGTACCCGACAAGCGAAGCCTCAACAAAACCCTCGAACAAACCGCACAGTTTATGGCCGCCTTTGGCATATTTTTTTCAGCCGGTTTGGTGCTTGGTGCATAAAGCATGAAGCTAACGATCTTTAAATACAGCCTCCCTTTTCGCACACCCTTTCGCACAGCCGGTCATATTTTTGAAACGCGGGAGGGGTTGCTTTTTTTGCTGGATGATCAGGGCTACCTGCTCGCATCAGAAGCCGCGCCTCTTCCCGGCTTCTCCTCCGAAAACCTTACTGATATCCTGGTCTATCTGTCTTCAAATCCCGGCTGGTACCGATTCTTGAGCCTGCACGACCTTCCGGATTTTTCTGATAGTATGCCGCCATCCCTTCAGTTTGCCTGCTCTGTACTCTGGCTTAAGCACAAAGCTCATAACAGCAACACTTCCGTTACTGTAGTTCTTGGAAAATCTGCGGCTGCCCGCGTTGCCGTAAATGCCGCCATTGGCCTGGGCAGTGCTGTTGAAATTACATCTAAAACCAGGCAGGCTGTTTCCCATGGCTTCAAAACCATTAAATACAAAGTTATAGGAGAAGCTGACGAGCTACTTTCGGCCCTTAAAACCATCCGGAATACTTTTCCCGCACTTAAACTGCGCCTCGATGCTAATGGCTGCTGGCATCCTAAAGAAGCAGCAGCAGTACTCCAAAAGTTCGAGCCGCTCACGATTGAGTACTGCGAACAGCCGGTTCAGCCGGATGATGACCACCACATGGCCTGGTTGCGCAACCAAACCAGCATCCCCCTTGCTGCAGATGAATCCGCCCGTACCCCTGCGGATGTTCAGCGAATTCTAAGTAACAGGCTGGCTGATGTGCTCATTATTAAACCTATGTTGTGCGGCAGCATTACAAACCTGCTTCGGATTTCTGATGCTGCAAGAAAAGCGGGCACGGATATGATTTTCACCACTTCTCTCGACAGCGCTCTTGCCCGCAGAGATACCGCCGTTCTTGCCGCGGCTCTGTCAGATAACGCAGCTATGGCGCACGGACTCTCAACCGGCAGCCTGCTTTCACAGGATACGCTTAATGAGCCTGACCCGATTTTTAACGGGCTGTTCGAAACGGCCGGCATTGCCCCCCTATTAAACCCTAAATCGCTGAACTACAGCGTTTTACATAAGCTATATGAATTTACCGTTTAACTTCCGGCCTCCTGTTCCGTTTATTTTTTCGGCGGCAACAGGCGGGCTTCTCGACCTCCGCTCTACCCGGGAAACGGTAATCCGGATGGCGGCCGTCATAAAGCGCTGGCACACACAATACTGCTCTGAACCTGAGCAACCGCTTAGCTTCCCCGCCAATCACCGCATGGCTCCGGAGTTTATTGCTGCATGCTGGCATGCTTCTGTTCCCTACTGGATTGAACCCGCACTCGCATCAGCCACTATCACAGCCCGTGCAAAACACCTGCTTAACCCGGTACCCTACCACTGGAAGCAGGCTCTGGATGAATATCTTAAAAACAACGGCGACGACTTTCCAACAAGGTCTTATACAGATGATCCGGAATCAATTTTCAGCTACCTGTTTACTTCAGGAAGCAGCGGCGCGCCCAAGCTTGTCGCGCTGCGCCGGGCACAGATGCAGGCCGCATTCAGTAGTATGGAAACCAGCCTGCTCCCTGACAGACTCGAATCGTGGCTGCTTTGCCTGCCGCTCAATCATATTGGCGGCGCAGCAGTTGTACTTCGGTCGTGGCTGAACGGCAACTCCATTGTTGATGCGCGCATGTGTGGTTACGATGAAATGCTGGCTCAACTTACAGGAAATGAATCCCTCACTCTGGCCTCTATGGTACCCACACAGCTTGACCAACTGCTTGAAATCGGAAAAGCCCTGATTGTTCATCCCGGTTTTAAAGCCATCTTGCTTGGGGGAGGACCTTCACCCAACGCGCTAATCGAAGAAGCCCGCTCCCGCGCAGTACCTGTAATGAAAAGCTACGGTATGACCGAAAGCTGTGCCCATGTAATCAGTGTTCCCTACAAAGAGCTGGGTAACGCCCCTTTTGGCAGCAGTGGCAAAGCAAACCCCGGACATTATGTTCAGATCCGGGATGCGTACGGAGCCGTTTTACCGGCAGGAGAAACCGGCCTGCTTTGGCTAAAGGGACCACAGCTGATCAATACCTACGCCGATGCCCCCGCAAACAGCCCCGCCTCGTTTGATGCTGATGGCTGGTTCTGCACCGGCGATTACGCACGGCAAGACTCCGGCGGCTGGGTTTACATTGAAATGCGGCGCTCTGATCTCGTAGTAAGCGGAGGGGAAAACATCAACCCCGGGGAAGTTGAATCCATACTGCGCAGCGAAATAGACGGGATTGCCGACCTGGTAGTAGGCGGACTGCCGGATGCCCGATGGGGGCAGAGGCTGGTTGCCTGGATCGTGTTTGAGGGCGACAAACCTGATCCGGATAAGCTCCGTAGCTGGCTCAAAGAAAAAATGCCGGCATGGATGGTACCTGCCGAATTCAGGTTTCCGGAGCGAATACCGCGTAACGAAATGGGTAAAATTCAGCGGGAAGCCCTGGAAAAGCTTTTATAGTTTAATTCCCGCCTCCTTTATTGCAGGCTTTGGTCAGGCCTGGCCAAAGCCGCTAAAGCCCGACACGGGCAAAAATCCGGTTAACCTGTGCCATATGGTGGCCAAGATCGAATGCGTCTTCAACATCTTCTTCCGAGAGTTTCTCACGTACGGCATCACTGCCCAAAACCAGGGGTTTGAGATGTGTTTGCTGCTCCCAGGCCTGCATGGCAAGCGGCTGTACTGTATCGTAGGCTTTTTCGCGGCTGAGCCCTTTATCTATGAGCTTGAGCATCACGCGCTGAGAAAAAACAAGACCGTGTGTGAGGTCTATATTCGACTTCATGCGACCGGTGAAAACCACAAGCTGCTCCATAACGCGGGCGAATCGGTGGAGCATATAGTCCAGCAAAATGGTAGCATCGGGCAGGATGATGCGCTCCGCTGATGAGTGTGAAATATCGCGCTCATGCCACAGCGGCACGTTCTCGAATGCCGTAACCATGTAGCCGCGAATCACCCTTGCACAACCGGTGATGTTTTCTGAGGAAATCGGATTCCGTTTATGCGGCATGGCCGACGAGCCCTTCTGACCTGCGGCAAAATATTCCTCAGCTTCCCGGGTTTCGCTTTTTTGGAGATGTCTCACTTCAACTGCCATCTTTTCCAGGGTGGATGCAATCGTAGCAAGGGTAGCTACGTAATAGGCGTGGCGGTCGCGCTGCAGGGTTTGGGTGGAAATCTCGGCAGCTTTGAGACCGAGAATACGGCAGGTAATTTCCTCAACCTCCGGCGGGATGTTCGCAAACGTGCCAACAGCCCCGGAAAGCTTACCGACTTCTACATCAGCGGCGGCCATAACAAAACGCTTTTGGTTGCGCTTCATCTCGGCAAACCAAAGAGCGCATTTCAGGCCAAAAGTTGTGGGCTCTGCGTGAATGCCGTGTGTGCGGCCCATCATTACGCTGTGCTTGTGCTCAATGGCTTTGGCAGCGAGCACATCACACATGCGCTGAATGCCGGCGGCAAGAATTTCATTGGCTTTTTTGAGCCGTACCCCCCATGCTGTGTCAACCACATCGGTTGAGGTAAGGCCATAGTGTATCCATTTTTTTTCGGGGCCCAGCGTTTCGGAAACCGCGCGGGTAAAAGCTACAACATCGTGCCGGGTAACAGCTTCAATTTCAAGGATTCTGTCAATTGAGAAGCCGGCATTGTTGTACAGCTCATCCACATCTTCGGAAGGAATGTGCCCCAGCTCGCTCCAGGCACGGCAGGCTGCAAGTTCAACATCAAGCCAGGCCTGGAACTGCGCCTGATCGGTCCATATTGCCGCCATTTGCGGCCGGCTGTAGCGTTCTATCATAGTAATAAGCAGGTTTTGTTATTAGCAGAAAAGGCAGGGCGGGGCAGAAGTGCGTCATCCTGCAAAAAAACTTTAGTCGGCTCCGCTTCCTTCACCCGAGGCATCATCGAGATAATCATCGGGGAGCACATGAATTCTTATTTTCCGGAGGCGGTTGTTCTCAGTTTCATGTACCGTTAGCTCCAGGCCCCTGAATATGATCTGTTCCCCTTCTTCGGGGATACGCTCGGTTAGGTGATACACTAACCCACCCAGGGTTTCATACTCGTCATTGTCGGTTGTAAGTTCACGGTCAAGCACCTGCGCTACATCATCGAGATCGACTCTTGCTTCAAAAATGTAATCTCCGTTTTCAGTACGGGCAAAAAGCTCTTCAGTCTCGCTGTGCTCATCATGAATTTCGCCGATAATTTCCTCGAGAATGTCATCAAGTGTAATGAGGCCTTCGGTACCTCCGTACTCATCAACAACAATAGCAACGTGTGTTTTCTCCCGCTGAAAATCGCGAAGGAGGTCATCAATTTTTTTTGAGGTAGGCACGAACAACGCCTTTCGGGCATTGGTTTGCCAGTTTATTACGGAGCTGTCCTGATTGGACAGCAGAAACGGAAGAATATCTTTGGCGTGAATAATACCGGTTATGGTATCAAGATCACCGTCGAACAAAGGGAAGCGGGAGATGCTTTTTTCCCGGATGAGGGCAAGCACGTCATCCAAAGTTGCCTCTGTAGAAACTGCAACCATGTTTACCCTTGAGGTCATTATTTCTTTTACCTGCGTATTGCTGAACTCAATTACGTTTTCGATAATCTCACGTTCTTCCCCCTTTAAGGTACCTTGCCTTTCACCAACTTCAGCAATGGTTTTGATATCTTCTGAGCTGATCTCATCCTGCTGTGTTGGAATCCGGGCTTCGAGCTTGGCAGCTGAGTGAGCGATAATGCGGGCAAGGGGCGATAAAATCAAAAAGAAAAACAACAGCAGGCCGCTGAGGCGCCGGGAAATAGTATAGGTATTTTTTAAAGCAAGAATTTTCGGCGTAATCTCAGTCAGGATTACAATAGTAAAAGTGAGAATCAGTATTTCGGCCGAAAAAATAAGCCAGGCCGGTAAAGCGAAGGCTTTAATAAGTTTACCGGTTACAACAGCAGCAAAAACGGCTGTTACTATATTAGCTGTTGTATTTCCGATTAAAATGGTAGCAAGCAGCCGCCGTGGCTCATCAAGCATGCGCTTTACACGCATCTCCTGACTGTCGAGCCGCTTTTCTTTATCGCTGAAGCGGGTTGTATTCTGCTGCGAAAAGTAGGCGACTTCAGAACCGGAAAAGAAGGCCGAAAAGATGAGCCCCAGAAAAATGACAAGTAACTGCAGCCCGGTTTCTACAGGATCCAGGGTATTGAGATGCCCGATGGCTTCAGCCTGCGTTTGCGCGACAGCAATGCTAAAATCAGACAGTGATAAATGCGGAGGCTCCAACGGAACAGATAAATTAGTAATCAGTACGCACTAACCCGGAATAAGGCCGGCGTTTTTTTCGGTAAAGGCAAAAGGTAAACCTTAAAAATACAGTTCTAAATATACTAATTAAAAGTGGCATCTTTCACCTGCTAACAGTCAGTGTAACTGCCCTGCAAGTTGCCGGTTTGATAAAATAACAAAGCCCGGCCTGCTACAGCTTGCAGATCGGGCTTTGGGTTGTTTACAGGGCCGGGCGTTAAAACGGAAGGTCGTCTTCGACCTCGTTAAGTGTATTATCTGAGAAATTGTTAACATCGCCCGATGCGGCTATACCAGGCTTTGATGCAGCGCCTGAGCTGCTGTAATCACCTCCTGAACTGCCCTGCCCGGGGGGTGTCAGCAGCACGATGTTCAAAGCCTTAATTTCCGTAGTGTAACGCTTTTGTCCGTCTTTATCTTCCCACTGCCGGGTTTGTATCGGCCCTTCAAAGTAGGCTTTGTTACCCTTTTTCAGATAATTCTGGCAGAGTTCAGCAAGCTTACCCCAGGCGATAATTCTGTGCCACTCGGTCCGCTCCTGCAGTTCACCGTTGTTATCGCGGTAACGCTCGGAGGTTGCCACACTAAGTGTAGCAACAGCTGTGTTATTTGAAGTATAGCGTACCTCTGGATCAGCACCTAAGTTACCGATAACCATTGCTTTATTTAAACTGGACATATGTTGTGTCTCCTTTTTTGTTCTCGTATTAGTTGTTTTGCATTAAGATTCACACAGGCCTGAAACCTTACAGCAAATTTGAATTTTTTTTTGCGGAGTATCAAAAAAGCCGGTGCAGGCTTTGGGAGGAAGGAAATGAATCAGGCATTGTTAGTAAGCAGTTTGATAGCAGCTGATGGCAGCGTAAATCAGGTTTTACAGCCCGGGTATGGCGGCTGAACTTAAGATACAAACGATTTAGAACCAAGATACATTCACTGCATTCTCAGATCACAAACACATTAAATTACCGATTAGTTATATAGTTGCGTTTTTCATACCTTATAAAGTCGCTTCACAAATTGTTTTCAACTACCGTTTACATGCTCCGGGAATCATAATTGTTCAACCCAAGCTCCCTTATTTTTCACTTAAGTATTTTGTATGCCTAAACTTAACGACCAAACCCTCGAACACGTAGCACAGCGGTTTAAAGTGTTAGGTGAGCCTATGCGTCTGCGCCTTCTCGCTTGCCTGCAAAAGGGGGAGTACTGCGTTCAGGACCTGGTAGAGCTTACGGGGGCCGGGCAGGCGAATGTATCCAAACATCTTTCCCTGCTTATTTCGCACGGCATCCTCGGCCGGCGTAAAGAGGGCCTCCATGTGTATTATTTTATTGCAGACGAATCGGTTTACAACCTGTGCGATCTGGTTTGTGAAAGCATAGCCAACAAGGCCGAAGGTGTTCAGCGGCTCTTCAGTGATGCCAGGGCCTGAACCAGCAGTATATTCAGACTGCAACGAGGCTGGCTTTATTCAGCTGTAAAGGCATTTAAGGAACGTTTATAAGGCCTGGTTCCATTTTGGGCCACACATCCTTTACCGAAAACTGCAGGGCCTGCCCTTGCGCAATTTTTATGCTTCTTTTTTTATTGGGGAAACTTTTTCATTTTGCTCTTTAGAAAAATTGTTGTGAAAAAAATGAGCTGGCTTCAGTGGTTTCTGAAAACCGGATGTTCAATAACATCAACCAAAACCAAACTTTTTTTGCACTATGGTAACCAAAGGCGATAAAATCAATACAGAATTCACTCTTAAGGTAATTCGGGGCGGATCAGAAACGGAAGTCAGCTTTGCTGAGCTGCTTGATAAGCCTGCAATCGTTTCTGTTTATATGAAAAACAATACCGGCAGCTGCGATAAACAAAATAAAAGCCTTGCCGAACATGCAGGCAGTTTTGCGGAAAGAGGCTACAACCTCATCGCCATTTCAAAGGATAGCTGCGGTTCACATAAAAAGTATGCGGAGAAGCTTGGCATAAGCTATATTTTGGCCTCCGACCCCGCGAACGCCTTTTCAAAGGCAACAGATTCTGTTGTTGAGAAAAAAATGTACGGCAAAACTTACGAAGGTCCTTCCCGTTCAGCCTTTGTAATCGGTACAGACGGATCCGTTTTGGGAGTAATCGAGAAGCTCAATCCTGCTGATCATGCAACAGAACTGCTTGAACTCATCGATTCTCTCTAATTATATCACGTATTAACTTTTTATATGAAATCCTTAGTCATTGTTGAGTCCCCGACCAAAGCTAAAACCATCAAAAAATACCTGCCAAAAGGCTATGTGGTAGATTCTTCTAACGGGCACATCCGCGATTTACCGGCATCGGCCAAAGAAGTGCCTGCCAATATAAAAAAAGAAAAATGGGCTTCGTTGGGCATCAACACTGAAAACGGCTATGAGCCTCTTTATGTGGTATCTACACAAAAAAAGAAAATTGTTAAGAAGCTCAAGGATTTAATTAAAGAAGCTGATGAGCTGATACTTGCAACTGACGAAGACCGCGAAGGAGAAGGCATTTCTTGGCACCTTCGTGAAGTTCTGAAACCTAAGGTGCCTGTAAAGCGCATGGTTTTTCATGAAATTACTGAGGATGCCATCAAAAAAGCACTCACAGAGTTTCGGGAAATCGATATGAATCTGGTTGATGCGCAGGAAACACGCCGCATTATCGACCGGCTTGCAGGCTATACCATCTCCCCGCTTTTATGGAAGAAAATTGCACCCGGCCTTTCCGCAGGCAGGGTGCAGTCTGTTGCTGTAAAGCTGATTGTTGACCGGGAGCGGGAGCGGATGCGGTTCCGTAGCGGTACCTACTGCGATCTGAAAGCTGTGCTTTTTCCGGAAAGCAAAAATTCTCAGTTTGAGGCTGAAATGAGTGCCCTTAACGGCAAGCGCCTTGCTTCAGGAAAAGATTTCGATGAAAACACAGGCAAGCTCAAAAAGCCCGATGCCGTTGAACTGCTCAGCTTCGGGCAGGCTGAAATGCTCAAAAATCAGTTACTGGAAAACGGCGTGTGGCGTGTGCTTCAGGTTGAAACCAAAGAGCAGAAACGCTCACCGGCACCTCCGTTTACAACCTCAACCCTTCAGCAGGAAGCCAACCGGAAATTCGGTTTCTCTGCAGGCGATACCATGCGTGTGGCACAGGCCCTGTACGAGCAAGGCTTCATTACCTATATGCGTACAGATTCTACCTTTTTGTCGAATCAGGCGATTACCGCCGCACGCAAGGGCGTCGAATCACTATACGGCCCGGAGTACCTGAGTGAAAAAGAGCGCCGGTACACCACCAAATCAAAAGCCGCTCAGGAGGCTCATGAAGCAATCCGGCCGGCCGGCAATCAGTTTCAAACACCAAACGACACCGGCCTTAGCGGTCGCGAGCTCAAGTTATACGACCTTATCTGGAAACGCACCGTTGCCACGCAAATGGCCGAAGCACGCATTGCGTTTACCAATGTGCTTATTGAGGGTATCGTTACCCCCGGCAAAACATCTGCCAGGCAAAACATTGCCGACAAAACAACTGACGAAGGCCTCATCGAAACCCACTTCAAGGCCTCAGGGAAACGCATCCTCTTTCCGGGCTATTTCCGGGCGTATGTTGAGGGAAGCGATGATCCGGAAGCACAGCTGGAAGATCAGGATAAGCCTCTGCCTGCACTTAAAGAACAGGACACACTGGGCTGTAAAAAGCTTGAAGCCGTAACCCACGAAACGAAACCGCCCGCCCGCTTTACAGAAGCTACCCTTATCAAATTTCTGGAAAAAGAAGGTGTTGGCCGGCCGAGCACCTATGCTTCCATTATCGGAACCATTCAGGACCGGAAGTATGCAAAAAAAGACGGATCAGCCCTTGTGCCTACCTTTACCGCATTTGCCGTTACAGAGCTGCTGGAAACGCACTTTCCTGACGTGGTTGATACGCATTTCACCTCCGAAATGGAAAATCAGCTGGATGAAATCGCCCACGGCACCTACGACCGCCTTTCCTACATCAAATCTTATTTTGAAGGGGAAAAAGGCTTAAAAGAAAACGTTGAAAAACAGGAGTCGCAGATTGACCCGGCCAAAGCAAGGAGAATTAACCTTCCGCTCGAAGGGCTTGACGGTATCGAACTATTCGTAGGCCGTTTTGGGCCCTATGTTCAGATGAAAAAAGGTGAAGAAGTGGTTTCAGCCTCCATCCCCGAAAGTATGGAACCAAGCGACCTGACAGCTGATAAAATTAAAGAGCTGATCGAAATCTCGGAAGAAGGGCCCGATATTCTCGGCAGGCACCCTGAAACCGGAGAAAATGTTTATATGCTTACCGGTCGCTATGGCCCGTATGTGCAGCTTGGTGAAGTAACTGAGAGCAATAAAAAGCCCAAACGCGGCTCATTGCTCAAAGGCATGACCACCGAAGACGTAGATTTACCGATGGCCCTGAAACTTCTTTCCCTGCCCAGAACCCTTGGCAACCACCCCGAAACCGGATTGGAAGTAAAAGCCGGCGTTGGCCGTTTCGGTCCGTTTATCCTGCACGACGGCAAGTTTAAATCGCTCGGGAAAGACGATAATGTGCTTGATGTAAAGCTCGACCGGGCGCTCGAAGTGCTTGCACAGCAGAAAACCGGTGGCAGAGGTGGCGGGCGCGGCAGCGCATCGGTACTCAAAGAACTCGGGCCTCACCCCAAGACAGGAGATGCTATCAACATTCTTGACGGCCGCTACGGCCCGTACATTAAGTTTGGTAAAAAGAACATCAGCCTGCCCAAAGATACAGATGCACAGAGTTTCAGTATGGAGCAGGCTGTTGAGCTCATCAAACAAAAAACCAAATAGGCCCTTGCCTGCCGGGTCGTTAGCCGTTTTTAATGTCAGCATTTGTGCAACCCTGTTTTTTGTATCCGCCTAATATTCAGATTCTGGATTTGGCCACCCTCGTTTCCCTTTACCGATCAAGGGGCGAACCCTTCGATGTACCTGCAGCAGAAATAGTAAGCTGTGCAGTTACCCATCGAATAATCAAAAGAACAAAGCGCTGGTTTGGGCTTCATTACTCTCAAAAAGCCTGGGATTCGCTGCTTACAACCGGTTCGGAAGGCTACCCGCTTACTCCGGCTGAATTCAACATTTTAGGGCTTGCAGGTTTACCGCCGCAGCCGCCTCTTACCCGGGAGTTTGCTCAGAAAAACTGCGGCACTACTGCTGAACTTGGCTATCTCATTATCAACGACCTGGTTCAATTCGGGTTTCTTGAGGCAACAGCCGGCCATGAGCTTTATCTCGCTGAGCGGGGTGAGATTGCCCTTGACGGAATTTCAAGACGGCTCTACGGAACAGAATTCAAGCCTGAGTTGCTTTGGTACTACCAAACGTAACTAAGCCTTTACAGGGTAAAACTGGCTGTTACGAAGAAGGCTTCCGGTTGTGTACCGGAAGCCTTCTTCGCATATCAGGGTTTGTCTTTTTATTTATGGATATAAATCATCTTCTGATGAGGCAAGCCTGCATCATCATAAACCCGACCAACTGTATTAAATCCATACTTCTGATAAAATGGAATTGCATGGGTTTGAGCGCTTAGCTCTATAATACGATGCCCTTGTTTAAAAGCTTTGCTCATCAGCTGCACCATTAACAGGTGTCCCAGGTACTTGCCGCGGTACTCCTTCAGAACTGACATCCGGCCAAGTTTACCATCGGGGGTCAGTCTTCCGGTAGCAACAGGCTTTCCGCTGCTGTTATACACAACAACATGGTGAGATACCGGGTCAAAGCCATCAACTTCCAGTTCGATAGGAACTTTCTGTTCATGTACAAATACACTGAAACGAACACTTAAAATATCATGGGAGTATTTTTCCCATGAAGCTGCTTTTACTGTATAATCTGAATATCTGGCCGATTTTAGCAGTACGTCTCTTTTCCTTTGCTGCTTTTGCTTTTTTACTATCATTATTATCAGTCTCCTTTGATTTGGACAACGATTGAGGCAATGTTTTCAAGCAATTTTGTCGTGTAAATCATACCGCCGGCTTTCACTTTGTTCCTAACAATTCACAGTATGCACAGGCGAATGTTATACTGTTATGAAAGTCGGCCCTAAGCGTAAGTAAACACGATCTTATTGTCTGGCTTGCAAATAATTCAAGGATAATGTGTTTTTGTGAGTCCGGTAAATCAGCTTTGAATGCACTATCCTTACACTATTATAACTAAAAAAAAGCGGGATTATCTCAGGGCTAAACACTTTTTTTTGTAAAATTTACGACTATCTCACAGCAGTGTGCTTCTCACACTTGTTTTTGTGGCTTAACTGAAGCCCTGTGCAACCCAAATGCGGGATTACTGCATTGGAAAAATGGCTTATTTACTTTCAAAATAAGCTTTTGCTATGGCTGCAAACTGCTGTGGCTTATCTAAGAATGCGTAATGTCCGGCTGATTCTATTTTTATAAGCACACCCTTTTTAAGACCCTTCTCCATTCTTTCAGCCTGATATAGCGGGGTTGCATCATCATTCAGGCCCCAAACAAGCAGAACCTCATGTTCTATCTCAGGAAGGCAGGGTTCCAGGTATTCCCGAACTGTTTTTACAAATATTTCGCGCATAACCCCGCTTAGCTGACTGTACTCCGACGAGCCCAGTGATCTCCAAACAGCTGTTTTGCGCAATCGTGAAAGGCCCTGCTCACGTAAAGCAGCAGGCAGCAGCTGAAACGGTGTCTTCAGCACTTTTGCTAAAGCTGTTCGGTAATAGTAGCGCCAGCTGCGTTTTGGCTTCATTCCTGCGCCGCCGGTAAGTAATATCTGCCCAAAGGCTCCTGCATACTCAGGCGCTGCAAGCAGCTTTAGCATAACACGTGCCCCGAACGAATGGGCAAGCACAGCAATAATATCATTCCCAAAAACCTTTTCTTTGAGTTGCATAACAAATGTGCCGTAATCCGAAACATCCCAAGCCTGCGTAGGTGGCGGTGTTTTGCCAAAACCCGGAAAATCCGGAAGTACCACATAAAAACCGGGTCCCAAAGAGGATGCCAGGCCCGACATAGTATCAGCACTACAGCCCCAGCCATGCAAAAAAAGAATTGCTTTGCCGCCCGTCTCTCCAAACACACGAATTCTGACCTGTTGCCGGCCTATGCTTATAAGATGTTCACCCGTTGCAGGTCTGCTGCTTGTTGTCATTAGCTGAGATGCGGATTAATATTTTTTTGAGATTAAAATAAGGGCTCTTTCTGTTTCAGGTACTGCCTGCCGACCTGATGGCAGCAGAACTGTTTTAAAAAATAATGTGCATTTTAGCCCAAATTTAATTAAATAGGAACTTAATATCCTGCATATCCCAACCTTAGCCGCCTCATTTATTTTCGCTCTACAGCGCGGCCTAACACAGACGACTGACTTCTATGAAACGGTTTCTCTACTTTTTAACAGACCGCCTTCAGATAACCTATTATGAAAGGCTGGGGGTGCTCGCCCTTGGGGGAGCATTTGTACTGCTATTAACCATCAATCAGCTTTACCATCCGGCACCGGCATTTTCCGAAGACTATTATCAGGAGATCATCGCTGATTTTCATGAACGGGTTCAGGCACGTGACAATGCGCACCAGGAAATAATGGCCCGATATTACCCGCAATCACAGCAGCAGATTTCGGGCTCAGCTTACGAACATGAGCTTAATTCAGGCAATGCCAGTGAAAAGCAGACCTCAGATCAGCTTTCTTTGGCAGCCCAGCCTTCCGCCTCCCCCGCAGCGGCTGTCAGAACGGAAGCCGCTACAGCCACAGCCACGACTATGGCTGCTCATGCTGAAACATCGCGTGCATCATCAACCAATACGGAAACAGCACTTACACCTGAATCCAGAATCAATATTAACACTGCCGATGCCGAAGAGCTTGTTAAACTGCCGGGAATCGGGCCTGCGATTGCTGCCCGTATAATTGAGTATCGTAATGAAAACGGCCCTTTTGAAGACATCAGTGAAATAAAAAATGTACGAGGTATAGGTCAGGCCCGTTTCGAAGCTATCAAAGATTACATCACAACACAATCCGACAGTTAAACTAAATTAAAACTGATTCATCAATGAGTATTCGCATTTTATGGGCCGACGACGAAATCGACCGGCTGAAGCCGCACATCATGTTTTTAGAAAAAAAAGGCTTCGAAATGGTACCGGTAACCAACGGAGAAGATGCCATCACCCTGGTACAAAAAGAAGTTTTTAATCTTGTTTTTTTAGATGAACAAATGCCCGGTATGGACGGGCTCACAACCCTGAGCAAAATCAAAAAAATAAACCCGCAGCTTCCTGTAGTAATGATTACCAAAAGCGAGGAGGAGTTTATCATGGAGGATGCCATAGGGTTTAAAATTGCAGATTACCTCATTAAGCCGGTAAACCCAAATCAGATTCTGCTTACCATAAAGCGCATTTTAGATCAAAAAAGGCTCAGCAACGAGAAATCGGCACAGAGTTATCTTCAGAGCTTTCAGAGCATCAGCGCACAAATACAAAGCCGGCCGGACTGGTCGGAATGGATTTCCATTTACAGCGCGCTTACCGGCTGGGAGCTTGAGCTTGAAAAAACCGACGAAGGCCTGCTACAGGTGCTCTACGATCAAATGCAGCAGGCAAACACAGAATTCGGGAAATTCATCGACAGCGAATATCAGTACTGGCTCACCAAAGAAGCCAACGAACGCCCGCTGCTGTCGGTCGATATCATCAAAGAGTATATCCATCCTCACATTGGCGGCAGCTACGACAGCAATTTTTTATTCATCATCGATTGCATGCGCTACGATCAGTGGCTGGTTTTTGAACGGTTACTCAGCGAGTTTTACCACATCGAAACTGATTTTTATTACTCTATTCTTCCTACCGCTACACCCTACTCCCGAAACGCTATTTTCGCCGGGCTCTATCCCGCCGATATCGAAAAACACTACCCTCAGTACTGGCGAAATGCGGAAGGCGATGAGTCATCCCTCAATCAGGACGAACCCGACCTGCTGCGTGAACAGCTTCACAGGCTGGGCCACAATTTTGAACCCCGTTACGAAAAAGTGCTCCACAAGGAAGAGGGGAAAAGAATAGCAGACCGCATCATGAATTACGTACAGCATCCTTTTAATGCTTTCGTCTTTAATTTTGTGGATACCCTCGTTCACTACCGCTCTGATTCGGATGTAATGAAGGAAATTGCCCCCGATGTACCCGCCTTCCGGTCGCTTGCCAAAACCTGGTTTCAGCATTCAAACCTGCTGCAAATTTTACGCGATCTGAGTTCGAAAAATGTTCGCATCGTAATCACCACCGATCACGGCTCGGTGCGCGCCCTTCGCGATACCAAAGTGCTGGGCGACCGGAACACCTCCACAAGCCTGCGCTATAAATTCGGGCGGCACCTCAAGGCCGACAAAAACGCGGCCATCATTGTGGATAACCCGGATGATTTCCGGCTGCCGCGCATCAACTCGAGCACGAACTACATCATCGCAAAAGAAGATTACTTTTTTGTGTACCCGACCAACTATCACCGTTTCCAGAATAAATACAAAGATACGTTTCAGCACGGGGGCGCATCTATGGAAGAGATGATACTGCCGGTATCCGTTCTTACCCCCAAAAAGTAAAAAAGCAGACCATACCCCGCAGTCCGCTGGTTGTGTGATGCCATAAATAAATTGGTGATGGAAGTATAAATCATTATAATCAACCCATCACCAGTTTTAGTCCAGCAAACTTTCAACGAAACAGCGTCGCTTTGAATCCGATTTTGTACTTCATTAGAGATATCCGGAAAACGGGAGCAGTTGCACCAAGTTCCAAATATCTTTGCAGCGATATGGTTCGGTTTCTCGCCAAACAAGTACAAAAAACCAAAAGCCCCCTACGGATTCTTGAACTCGGGCCCGGCACAGGCACCCTCACAAAAGCGATCCTGAAAGTTTTAAGACCGGAAGATTCGCTGGATCTGGTTGAGATCAATCCTCATTTTTGCCGGATGCTTCGCCGGGAGTTCAGCCATCCGAATATGCAGGTACACTATACCGACCTGCTGGAATTCAGCCCCGGCAAGCCCTACGATTATATTTTTTCGAGCATCCCCTACGAAAGCATCCCTGAAGAAGTAAGCAAAGGCATGTGGGAGCAAAAATTAAAGCTGTGCAAACCCGGCGGTTTTATTTCTTACTACAAGTATGTGAATTTCAATCACTTCAGGTGCAAATACGAGAAAGAACTCGTAAGCCGCTTCAGTATCGACCGCACATTTGTGCTGCGGAATTTCCCGCCGGCCCAGCTTTTCACCCTCAGAATCGGTCAGGAAACGGCACTACTGCAGCCTCAGAAACCGCGCAGAAAAAAACAGCCGGCCAAGCCCCGGTTCATGCTCACGGCCTGATCAGCGCTTTCTTTGTTCTGCAAGCTTCAGGGATCCTGAAACGCGAGCGGACCGTGTATTTTTAGCCAGCGCTCAGCCTCAGCGCGGCGGGGGTATAAAGAATCGACCAGTGCCCAATACTCCGGGCTGTGGTTCAGATGCCTGAGATGGCAAAGCTCGTGTATAAAAATATAATCCTGCACAAAGCGCGGGCATTTTATGAGCCGCCAGTTCAGGTTGATGTTGCCTTTCCCCGAGCAGCTGCCCCATTTTGTCCGCTGATTGCGGATGGTAACCCTGCCGACCTTAAAGTTGTATTGGGATGCAATTTCCGAGAAACGCTGCCCGATTTCGCTTACAGCCCAGTTCGAATAAATCCATGAAAACAGGGCTGCATCAGGTTTCTCGTATTTGCTTACGTTTATTTTGAAGCGGCCGTTTTCAAATGTAATACGGGTTCGGGGCTCGTTTTTAGTGATGTCAACCGGCACCCATTCGCCCCCATACAGCAGGAAACCTTCATCAAAGCGGTTCAGGGCGCCGGTCTGCTCCTTGCGCTGATTCAGCTTCTGAAGGTTTTCTATCACCCATTCTTTCTTTTGCTCAAAAAAGTTTTTCAGCTCCCGTTCCGATGCCCGCGACGGCCCCGATACAATTACTTCATCAGGCTTTACCCTGATGCGGATATATTTTTGGTTGCTCCGGCGCACAAAGCGAACCGCTGCTGTAAGCTCATCTTTTCGATCCATAACATCAGATTCGGTTTTATGCAGCCCGGCTGCACGCAGCCACACTGCAAATAAGGAATTAATCAGCCAGTTTTTGTACTGCGGTTCCGATACGGCCCAGCACTTCCTCACGCCCAAGCAGCTGCATGGTCTGGAAGAGATCCGGGCCGCCCCCAACTCCTGTAACAGCCAGGCGAACCGGAAGCATGAGCTTGCCCATACCCACACCGGCTTTTTCAATCACAGCCATCAGGGCTGCTTTCAGCGCTGCGGCCTCAAAAGCCGCGCCTTCTAAACCGCTGATTTCGGCAAGGTAAGTGTTTATGAGGTCAGCTGTATCCGCTTTCCAGGCTTTTTTCACCGCTTTTTCATCATACTGCTCGGGTGCTTTAAAAAAGAAGGCGCCGGCTTCGGGCAGCTGAGCCAGGGTTTCGATGCGCTCAAGCAGCAGACCGATGGCACCCGCAAGAAAGGCATCGTCGCCGGCCTCCATGCCGTGCTTTGCCAGCTCCGCGCGCGCCGCCGGAAGCAGCTCCTCCGGGTTTCGGGCACGCAGGTAATGCGCATTGTACCAGCTCAGCTTGTCGTTATTGAACACAGCCCCTGACTTACTCACCCGGTCAAGCTCAAAAACCTCACAAAGTTCTTCCAGGGTAAACAGCTCGCGCTCATCGCCGGGGTTCCATCCCAGAAAAGCCAGGAAATTAACCAGCGCCTGCGCTTCGTAGTGATTTTGAATGTAATCCCGCACGTTCACCATAATCCCCTGCTCCTCAGCTTTGCGCTTGCTCAGCTTACCGCCCGCGGGCGACATAATCAGCGGCAGGTGCGCCATCACAGGCGGGGTCCAGCCGAAGGCCCGGTACAGCAGCATGTGCTTAGGCGCACTCGGCAGCCATTCCTCGCCGCGAATCACGTGCGTGATGCCCATCTCGTGGTCATCCACCACATTGGCCAGGTGATAGGTCGGCAGCCCGTCAGATTTCATCAGCACCTGATCATCAATTTCGGAAGCTTCGAACCGCACCTTGCCGCGGACCATATCTTCAAAAGCTACGGTATCGCCTACGGGCACCATCAGCCGGATCACATACGGCTCACCCGAAGAAAGCCGCTGCTGTACTTCGGCCTCAGAAAGCGTGAGGCTGTTTTTCATTTTGTTCCGGGTGATGGCGTCATACTTGAAAGTTTCGCCCACGGCTTCGCGCGTCGCCTCGATTTCTTCCGGCGTATCAAAGGCATAGTAGGCATGGCCGCTTTCCACCAGCTGCGCGGCATAGCGACGGTACAGCTCTGAGCGCTCACTCTGCCGGTAAGGGCCATAGCCGCCGTTGCTGCCCGGACCCTCATCGGCCTCAAGCCCTGCCCAGCGCAGGCTCTCAAGAATGTCAGCTTCGGCGCCCTCCACATACCGCTTTTGGTCGGTATCTTCGATGCGAAGCACGAAGGTGCCGCCGTTGCGGCGCGCAAAAAGGTAATTGTAAAGGGCCGTGCGAAGGCCGCCAATGTGCAGCCAGCCGGTAGGTGAGGGGGCGAAACGAACGCGAACCTGTGAAGTAGTCATGGTAATTTTTTTTCGGGTGATGTGCTTCCTGCCCAACGCTTAGCGCTGATGCAGGGCAGCTTTTTAAATGGTGGTGTTTTTCTCGGGTGATGCGTTTCCGGGCCTGACCCGGCTCAGAATTCGTAAACAACAGATACGGGCGCGTGATCGCTCATATCCTGCGCGAACTCGATTTCCGCAGATTTTGCGCGGGCCATCATGGCTTCGTTGCCAAGCTGATAATCCAGCCGCCAGCCTTTGTTCCGGCTTTTGGAGGCCGCCCGGTACGACCACCAGCTGTAGGTATCGGTCAGCTCCGGGTTCAGCTCGCGGAATACATCTTTGTAGCCCAGCGCCAGAAAATCGGTGAACCAGGCCCGCTCTTCCGGCAAAAAGCCGGAAGTATTTTTATTGCGTACGGGGTCGTGAATGTCGATTTCCGTATGGGCGATGTTGTAATCGCCGCAGAGCACCAGGGGCTTGGCATCCGAGAGCAGCTCCCGGCCGAAATCGCTGAGTACGTCGAGGAAGCGCATCTTCACTTCCTGCCGCACATCGCCGGTTGTGCCGCTTGGCAGGTACAGCGAAAGTACGCGGCACTCCGGGTACTCGTGCATCAGCACCCGGCCTTCGGAGTCAATCCAGTCGATTCCGATGCCTGTCTGCACCTGTAGCGGCTCAGCACGTGATAAGATGCCCACGCCGGAATACCCTTTTTTTTCCGCAGAGTGCCAGCCCGCATGATAACCCAAAGCAGCTATTTCCTCCGGAATCTGATCTACCTGCGCCTTGGTTTCCTGCAGGCAGATAATGTCGGGTTGGGATGCCTTCACCCAGTCCGAAAATCCTTTTTTCTCCGCTGCCCGGATGCCGTTTACGTTGTAGGTGCTGATTTTTAGGGTCGCCACTTTAACGGTTATTTTGAGTCTTGTTGAATAATTTAAATCGGTTTCTCCGAAGGCTTTTAAGATAGAGACTTTTGCCAAGTTACGGAAAACAGGATGAAACCGGCAGGCTTACATCCGAAGCTGTAAATCGGGGGTTTACAGCTTTCCGACTTTAGCGTACCTCAAAACAGATTTACACTGTGCAAATTCATGTTTTTTTAGTATTCTGATATGCAGGTTAGATTTTTAGCAGTTTTAAGTGCCTTCTTTTTTATCCCTCACAACAAAGTTCAGCGCTTATGTGTCTTGCCATTCCCGGAAAAGTACTTTCGGTCTCGCCTGTTGCCGACGAAGTTAACCGGCCGGCCGTAGTGTCATTTGGTGGCATCCGCCGTGATGTAAACCTCTGCTTCGTGCCACAGGCACAGCCTGGCGATTACGTACTCGTACATGTTGGTGTGGCGCTAAGTGTTGTTGATGAAGCAGAGGCGGAAGAAACTTTCCGGTACCTCAAGCAAATTGGTGAACTCGACGAACTTGGTCCTGAATCTGAAGAAGCGCCCGGCTCCCCGGCTCCTCAGAAAGCCCGGCCCGCTCCTCCAAAAAGCGCACAGGCATGAAACATCTCACCGAATACCGTGATGCCCGGCTGGTTAAACAGCTCCTTGAGCGACTCCGGAAAACAGTGTCAAAAAAATGGCACATCATGGAAGTTTGCGGCGGTCAGACGCACGGCCTTGTACGGCACGGTATCCTTGACATGCTGCCACCCGAAATCAGTATGATTCACGGCCCCGGGTGTCCGGTTTGTGTCACACCTGTAAGCCATATTGATACCGCTGTTTCGCTGGCCCTCGATCATAACGTTATTCTTTGCTCATTCGGGGATATGCTCCGGGTACCGGGCAGCAGCGGAAGCCTGTTGCAGGCCCGTGCACAGGGAGCTGATGTGCGCGTGGTGTACGCCCCCTACGAAGCTGTGCAGCTGGCACAGCAGCAGCCCGATCGGGAAGTTGTCTTTTTTGCGGTCGGCTTCGAAACAACCGCACCGGCCAACGCGCTTTCGGTGCTGCAAGCGCATCAGCTCGGCCTCAAAAACTACAGCCTGCTCACCGCTCACGTGCTTGTGCCTCCTGCAATGACCGCAATTATGTCTGACCCTGAAACACGGGTAAACGCTTTTTTAGCTGCAGGCCATGTGTGTGCAGTTAGTGGTATGCAGGTGTATGAGCCCTTTGTGAAACGCTGGCAGGTTCCGGTTGTGGTTACCGGTTTCGAGCCGGTCGATCTGCTTCAGGGTATCTGCTCGGCAGCAGAGCTGCTTGAAAGCAGCCGTGCAGAACTCGTAAATCAATACCGCAGGGCCGTTCATCCGGAAGGAAACCCTTTTGCCATAAAAACAGCGGATGCTGTTTTTGAAAAGAGCAGCCGGGAGTGGCGGGGAATAGGCGAAATTCCGGAAAGCGGCCTCAGGCTGAGGTCTGTATGGTCTGCATTTGATGCTTTTCAGAAATTCGGGATTAACCCCGAGCTTCCGGCAGCTTCAACGGCGGCGCAGCAGCAGCAGTGCCGTTCTGGTGAAGTAATGAAAGGGCTCATAAAACCCGCACAGTGTCAATATTTCGGCACAGGCTGCACACCGGAAACACCGCTTGGCGCGCCTATGGTGAGCAGCGAGGGCGCCTGTGCTGCCTATTATCAGTATGTGGGCGGGTGGCATCATGAAAGCTGAAGACAAACGCCCCGTCGTAAAGCTCAGCTGTGCGGCTCCGGCGGCAGAGTTTACACAAATTACGCTCAGCCATGGCAGCGGCGGCACACAGATGCGGCAGCTGCTTCAACAGTACGTGTTTGAATGCCTGAACAACGACTGGCTCCAAAAACAGGAAGATGCCGCCATCTTACAGGTGGAAGGCCCCTTTGCCTTCAGCACCGATACTTTTGTTGTTTCCCCCCTGTTTTTTCCCGGCGGCGATATAGGTGATCTTGCTGTTAACGGCACCATAAACGACCTTGCCGTAAGCGGAGCGGTACCGCAGTATCTGTCGCTTGCGTTTATTTTGGAAGAAGGCTTTTCCTCAGCATCCTTCCTTCGCATTCTGCAGAGCATCAGGCGCTGCTGTGCCGCTGCCGGGGCAGCAATCGTAACCGGCGACACCAAAGTTGTGGAGCGGGGAAAAGGGGACGGTATTTTCATTAACACAAGCGGCATCGGGCGCCTGCGGGCCGGTGTACAGCTTGGCGTTTCTTTTTTAAAAGATAATGACTGCCTGCTTGTTAGCGGCCCTCTTGCCCGGCATGGCATTGCCGTAATGAGCCGGCGCAAAGGCATCGGTTTCGAAACAAGCATCCAAAGCGACACACAGCCTCTGCATGAAATCTGCGGGATGCTGAGCGATGCTCTTGGAACGGACCTTCACCTCATGCGCGACGCAACCCGGGGCGGAGTGGGCACCATCCTGCACGAAATCACATCTCAAAGCAGGTTCAGTGCTGAAATTGAGGAGTCGGCCCTGCCGGTAGAGCAAGAAGTAGCCGGAGCCTGTGAAATGCTCGGTCTTGATCCGCTATTTGTGGCTAACGAAGGTGTTTTTGTGGCCGCTGTAGCAGCACATAAAGCAACAGAAGCCCTTGCACTGCTGCGCAGCCATCGTTTCGGGCAACAGGCTGCCCTCATCGGCCGGCTTCGTTCTGACCTCCGGGCACCTGTTGTACTGAACAGCACCATCGGCGGCCGGCGGGTGCTTCCGCCCATGCGCGGCGAACTGCTGCCCCGCATCTGCTGAATGCCCTTCAGCTCACTTTCGTGTACAGTGGTTTTACTTGGAAGAATCATTACAAATCATTAATATAATTACAATATCACGATTCGATTATAAGGATAATGCTTCTGTAGTTTTCCTCACACGGAACCTTCCCGGAAGCAGCGCAAGTGCAGCTTATCGGCTGTAACTACCTATAAAACGCAAATTCAAAAGATTCCAGTCCGATAGCCTGCCAGGAACAGAAAGCGGCCTGCCCTTTGCAGCCCGCTTCACCCGGAAAACCAAACTGTTGAGGCTGTTCACAATGGTTCAACAAGGCACCATCCTGCATAACACGGGTTTCGCTGAACCCGCCCGAACCCGCATGCTCGACCGGCTTTGGGAGATTCAAAACCGGCAGCGTTTCATCTCCGATACAGATATCCGCCGGCTCGCCGGCGAATTCAGTATTTCAGCAATTGAGGTTGAGGGCGTTGTATCATTCTATCATTTTTTCCACCGCAAACATGCCGGCAAGTTTACCATTTATGTAAACGACAGCATGACTTCCCGCATTAGCGGCTACGATCGCATTATCCGGGCGTTTGAGCGGGAAACCGGCGCCCGCCACGGCACTACTGACGCAACCGAAACCTTCGGACTCTACGCCACGCCCTGCATCGGGCTGTGCGATCAGGAGCCGGCTGCACTCATTAACTTCCACCCCTTCACCCGCCTCAATGCCCTGCGCATCCGGGAAATCATTGCTGCTCTAAAAAAAGGCGCCCCCGTTGAAACACTTTGTGATGAACCCGCTGCACCGATCCGCTACACCGCCGGTGAGCGGCCCGGAATTTTCTTCACAGCGTTTACTCCTGGTGATGCCGTTTCCAAACTCAAAACAAACAGCCCGGATACCATCATCGGAGCTCTGAAAACAACCAAGCTTGCCGGGCGAGGAGGGGCCTTTTACCCCACCTGGATGAAATGGCAGGCCGCTGCCGATCAGCCGACCGGTAATAAAGTTGTGATCTGCAACGCCGATGAGGGTGAGCCGGGCACGTTCAAAGACCGCATATTGCTGCAAAAAGTACCGGAAACTGTAATTGAAGGCATGACAGCCTGCGCACGGGCTATTGGTGCAAATTTCGGGCTGATTTACCTGCGTGCCGAATATCAATGGCTGCAAAAACCGTTGCTTGAGCTGCTTGAGCGCTACCGCAACAAAAAGCTGCTTGGCCGGGACTGTTGCGGGTTAAAGGATTTCCATTTCGACATCCGCCTGCAAATCGGTGCAGGTTCTTATGTTTGCGGTGAGGAAACCGCACTGATTGAATCCGCCGAAGGCAAGCGGGGAGAGCCGCGTACCAAATGGTTCTTCCCGGTGCAGCGGGGTTACCTGCAGCTGCCAACAGTAGTTAACAACGTGGAGACCTTCAGCGCAGCAGCCCGCATCCTGCAGCACGGTGTTGAAAACTATCAGTCGTACGGCATTGAGCGCTCCTCCGGTACCAAACTGATCAGCGTTTCAGGCGACTGCCGCAAGCCGGGCATTTACGAGATTAACTGGGGCACTACGCTGCGACAACTGCTCAGCCTGTGCGAAGCCGAACACCCCTGGTACATTCAGGAAAGCGGCCCGTCCGGTACAGTGCTCAGCCTTGATGATCTGGATGTACCCATTGCCATGTTCGACTCCATGCTAACGCAGCACATCCGCTGCGGGGGTGCCCTTACGATTTTCAGTAAAAACCGGGACATCATCGAAATTCTGCTCAACTATGCTGATTTCTACAAAAAGGAATCCTGCGGGATCTGCACACCCTGCCGTGCCGGTAACTTCATTGTAGAGCGCAAACTCGAGCGCATCCGCGACGGGCTTGCCACAAATGAAGACCTCGACGAGCTAAGGCAGTGGGGCCGGCTAATGCGCATGACAAGCCGCTGCGGGCTGGGTAAAACGGCTACCAACAGCATTGAAACGGCTCTAAAAAAATTCGCTTACTATTTCGAAAGCCATACCGACCCTGCAGATAAACGCCTCAACATGAAATTCGATCTTGAGGGCGCAACCGCCGATTATGAAGCCTATAAATCTTAGCCGCTCAGGAGCCACCCTATGAACAAGCATGTTACCCTTAGCATAGACGGCCGCACCATTCTGGCCGATGAGGGCAAAAATCTGGTTGATGTTGCGGCCGAAAACGACATCTTCATCCCCTCACTGTGCTATTTTAAAAACATGGATCAGCCGCTGGGCACCTGCCGTACCTGTACCTGCAAGGTAAACGGGCGCTACGGACCGGCCTGTACCGAAAAAGTACGCGAGGGCATGGTGATTGAAGTCGGCACAGAAGAACTGAAAGATATGCGCAAGGCACTGGTAGAAATGATGTTCGCCGAAGGCAATCATATATGCCCGGCCTGTGAAAAAAGCGGTGACTGCGATTTACAGCATATGGGCTACGAGCTCGGCATTTCAGTGAGCCGGTTTCCGCATCTTTTCACAGACCACAAAATTGACTGGCAGGCCCGCCGGATGCTGCTTGAACACAACCGCTGCATCAAGTGTATGCGCTGTGTAGAAGAAGTGCGCACCGACAACGGAAAGCGTGTGTTCAGCTATCAGAACCGGGGCAACGACACGCTTGTAGGTATCGATTACGAACAGGAAGCACTTCTTAGCACAGAGCAGGCCCGTGAAGCCATGCGGATTTGCCCCACTGGTGCCATCATCGTGCGCGGCGAAAGCCTGGGCAAACCTTTTGGTCAGCGGAAGTTCGATATGAAATCAACCCGAACTGACTTTATCCCGCAGCGGGCCTATGCCAAAAGCAGCGAAACGAAAGAGAAAAAACGCATCGCCACAACTTCGCTGGCCGGCTGTTTTGGCTGCCACATGAGTATGCTCGATATCGACACTGAACTGCTTGAGCTCGTTGAGCTTGTTGAGTTCGACAAGTCGCCCATCAACGATATAAAAAAATTTAGCGGGCGCTGCGATCTGGGAATTATTGAGGGAGGGTGCTGCAACGATGAAAATATTGAGACCCTTCGTGCTTTCCGTGAGCACTGCGATATCCTGGTTTCAGTTGGGGAGTGTGCCATCTGGGGAGGCCTTCCGGCCATGCGGAACCAGCTGCCGCTGGGCGAGTGCCTCGAGGAAGCTTACCTCAACTGCAGCACCAACGATGCCGAAACAGCCCTGGTGCCTTATCACAAAGAGCTTCCCAAGCTGCTCAACCGGGTTTATGCCTGCCGTGAAGTTGTAAAAATCGACTACAACATCCCCGGCTGTCCGCCCGACGCACAGCACATCTGGAAAGCGGTTAAAAACCTGCTTTGGGGCGAAAAATTCTCCATTCTCTACAATGAATTTAAGTACGATTAACCGGGAGAAAGCTCTATGAGCCGAACCATCACTATCGATCCCGTAACCCGCGTTGAAGGTCATGGCCGGGTAACCATTCACCTGGATGAGCACGGAAACGTAGCGGAAAGCTTCTTCCACATCGTGGAGTTTCGCGGCTTTGAGCGCTTCATTCAGGGAACGCCGTACTGGCAGGTACCCAACCTGGTACAGCGCCTTTGCGGAATCTGCCCGGTAAGCCATCATCTCGCTGCCTCCAAAGCGGTAGATCAGCTGGTTGGTATTGATCCGGCTGAGCTGCCCCCGGCGGCTTTCAAACTGCGAAAACTCCTGCACTATGCACAGATGTTTCAGTCGCACGCCCTGCACTTTTTTTATCTGGCATCTCCCGATCTGCTTTTCGGGCTTGATGCCCCGGTCGAAAAGCGCAATGTTGTAGCCGTAGCGGTCGCAAACCGGGAACTTGCACTGAAAGGCATAACCATGCGTAAATACGGTCAGGAACTGATAAAGGCGCTGGCGGGCAAAAAAATACACGGCACCCTTGCAGTTCCGGGCGGCGTGTACAAAACGTTCACCAAAGAAGCGCGGCAGCTTTTTCTGGAAGGAGATGGTAACGGCCTGCCCGGTATTGAAACCATGATTGCCTGGTCGAAGCAGATGACGGAGTTTATGCTGGGATACCATCAGCAAAACCGCGCTTTTCTGGATGATTTTGCAAACTTCCCGTCCGGCCATTTGGGCATGGTTTCACCCGAGGGCGCACTCGAGCTGTACGACGGGCTGCTGCGTGCCAAAGACGCACAGGGTCGGGTTACCCTCAACGACGTACCCGCCGATGATTACGCGCAGTATTTTTCCGAAGCAGTTGAGCGCTGGTCCTACATGAAATTCCCCTACCTGAAAGCGCTGGGCCGGAAGCAGGGCTGGAACCGGGTCGGGCCGCTTGCCCGGCTAAATGTTTGTGATTACATCCCAAGTCCGCTCGCTGAAGCAGCCCGGCAAACGTTTTTCGCTTTTTCAGAGCAGGCACCCTGCAACCGCAGTATGTACACCCACTGGGCCCGCCTCATTGAAACCCTGCATGCTGCTGAAGTGATGCGGGAGCTTTTGCACGATCCACAAATCCTTGAAGAGAACAACCTTGTACGCACCGGCTCACCAAGGCGCAAAGGCATCGGCATCATAGAAGCACCGCGGGGCACCCTAACCCACGATTACGAAATTGATGAGGGCGGCCTCATTACCCGCTGTAACCTGATTGTATCGACCACACACAACAACGATGCCATGAACCGGGCTGTGCGGGAAGTAGCCGGTAAAACAATCAGCGGAAAGGGCGAAATCACCGACGGCATGCTCAATGCCGTAGAAGTTGCCATTCGCGCCTATGATCCCTGCCTGAGCTGTGCCACTCAGGCTATGGGAAAAATGCCTCTCAGGGCCGAGCTGTACAGCGCTGGCGGAGAGCTGCTGCAAACGGTCGAAAAAAATTAGGGCGATATGAAACGAACCCTGCTCATAGGAATCGGCAACGCAAGCCGGGGCGACGACGGCCTGGGGTGGCGGGTTTTGGATGAAATTCAGCCTGCACTGCCGCCGGAGGTTGAAACCGGCCACCGTTTTCAGTTACAGGTAGAAGATGCCGCTCTCATAGCCGGATTCAACGAAGTTATTTTTGCCGATGCTACCGAAACGCAGCTGCCAAACGGTGCACGCCTTTCAGCTTGTGAGCCTGCCGAAACTTACTTTTTTTCCTCCCATCTGCAAAGTCCGGAAGCCGTGCTTTACCTTTGCGAAACACTTTACGGACAGCGGCCGAAAGCTTACGTACTTGCCATAACAGGGCGGCAGTGGGCGCTCGGCTCCGGCCTCAGCGAAGAGGGGGAAAAAAATCTAAAGTCAGCGCTCCGGCTTCTGCGCGCGCATTTTGGTATCAAAAACAAAGCCGTTTCACGCCTCCCAAAACCATCATCTGTAAATCCCTGAACTATGAAATCCTTCTTCATTTACGTTTTTACATGCTTCACAAGCCTGTTTTTATTGCACAGCAAAGCTTTGGCCCATCCCGGTCACGGGGATACTGAAGGGCATTCGCTTATGCACTACCTCACCGAACCCATGCACGCCATTGTACTGCTCTCTGTTGTGCTGATGGTCGGCCTTTCCTTCGGTTGGATGATGGCGAAACGCCGCAAAAAGGAAGCAGCCCGTGCATGAATTTTCCATCGTACTGAATATTGTGGAAATTGCCGAAAAGGAAGCCCGGATAGCAGGTGCGCATCGTATATCAGCCATCAGTCTGGAAATCGGCCGGCTCAGTTCGATTGAGCCCGCTGCTTTCCGCTTCGCCTGGAAACAGGCTGTTCGCGGCAGCATGCTCGAACACGCCCGCTGTACTATCCGCTACCTGCCCGGCGAAGCAGCATGTACCGGCTGCGGCCTTGTATTCGAAATAAAGCAGCTGTACGAGCCCTGCCCCGGCTGCGGCCTGTTTGGCCCTGAAATACGGCAGGGACAGTCTCTGCGGGTATGCAGCCTTCGGCTCGAAGATGAGCCTGCCTTCAGCCTGCATCCCAATGAAGCTGCAGCTGAACCGCTCCCACAGCCCGTGGCGGCTTCAAAGCCATCACCCAAAAAATTTTAAGCCCCTAATTTTATGTGCATCACCTGCGGGTGCGGCGCCCCTGAAAGCCGCACAAACCTCCATCATCACAGCCACACTCATGGCCATGACCATGACCATGCCCCCGATCACGGACATGCGCACGCGCACGGGCACAGTCACGGAATCACAGGCGTAGCCGGGTCGGGCCATAGCGGCCAGCATGATGATCATCTTGATCATCATGATAACCAACATCATCACACTCATGAAACCGTTCAGGACACCGGCGGGAGGCTGCTTCAGCTTGAGCGGGATGTTCTTTACGAAAACAAACTACTCGCTGAGCGCAACCGGGGCTATTGTGATGCAAAAGGCATCCTGGCCCTGAACCTCGTAAGCTCGCCGGGCTCGGGGAAAACACAGCTGCTCGAAAGAACCCTTACCGACCTGAAAGGTGAGCTCAATTTTGCAGTAATTGAAGGAGATCAGCACACAAGCAACGACGCCGACCGAATTCGTGCTACAGGCACCCCCGCCGTTCAGATCAACACAGGCAAGGGATGCCACCTCGATGCCCACATGGTACTGCACGCCCTTCAGGAACTGAAGCCTGCCGAAAACAGCGTTTTGTTCATCGAAAATGTCGGGAACCTGGTTTGTCCGGCCATGTTTGATTTAGGTGAAGAGGTTCGTGTCGTTATCATGAGCGTAACCGAAGGAGACGACAAGCCTGTGAAATACCCTGATATGTTTCACAGCTCGGCTGTGTGCGTCATTAACAAAACCGATCTGCTACCTTACGTACCCTTCGATCTGGAAAAAGCAAAAGCGAACGCCCGCAAAGTAAATCCAAAGCTGATCTTCTTCGAGCTTAGCTGCACATCCGGCGAAGGGCTGGACAGCTGGTACAGCTGGCTTTGCAGCAAAATGCAGCAAAAAAAGGACAACTAAGTTTTTTTATCAGGTGATGCGGATCCCGCCCGGGAATACATCCCCCTAAAAAAACACGAAGAAGCACATGGAAGCTCATCGTTTGTTAATTGAAGGCATCGTTCAGGGAGTCGGGTTCAGGCCTTATGTGCTGCGTGAAGCCCGGCTTCGGCAGCTGAAGGGATGGGTGCGCAACAGCAGCAAAGGGCTGGAAATTTTGATATACGGAACGCGCGAGGAAGCGGAAACCTTCCTGAATCTGCTGCTCACGCACCCCCCGGAGCACGCACTGATTACCGGCTCCCGGCATAAAACTGTGCAGGAGCAGGGCGAAGCTAAGGAAGAGCCGGAACATCCGAATACTTTCCGCATCCTTGAAAGCCCTGAAAATGATCATCAAGATGAAACTTCAGCCGGGGCATTGCTACCGCCCGACAGAGCCATTTGTGACCGCTGCAGGCAGGAGCTTCGGCAGGCCGGTAACCGCCGAAACGGCTATGCTTTCACAACCTGCCTGAACTGCGGCCCCCGATACTCGGTCATCACCGGCCTGCCCTACGACCGGGCCCGTACAACCATGGCAGAGCTGCCGATGTGCGAAAGCTGCCGCCTTGAATATGAGGGCAGCTGCGGAGCGGTACCAAAGGAAGGCCCTCTGCCTGCAAGACAGCACAGCCAGACCAACTCCTGCCCGGTTTGTGCCATACCCATGCGGCTTTACGCAGCTTCAGCTCAGCTGCTTACCGAAGATCCTGCCCGGTGCCTTGATCTGACAGCCAATGCCCTCGAAGCAGGAAGTACAGTCGCTGTAAAGGGCGTAGGCGGCTATCTGCTGCTCGCAGATGCCTGCGCAGCGAATGCCGTAAAGCAACTGCGGAAACAAAAAAATCGCCCGGCCAAACCCTTCGCTCTCATGTACCCCGACATAGAAACCGTGCAGGGAGATGCCGAACTGAGCGAAACCGAAAGAAAAGCTCTTGAAAGCACGCAGGCACCGATTGTGCTGTGCAGGCTCAGAGATAAGCCGGCATCAGGACTTTGCTCAGCAGAAGTTGCTCCCGGGCTGAACCGCATCGGTATCATGCTTCCTTATGCACCACTGCTCCGGATTTTGCTACAGCGGCTGGCGCGCCCGCTTATAGCCACAAGTGCCAACCTGAGCGGCTCGCCGATAATTTATCGTGACCGCGACGCCTTAGCACAGTGCGGGCGCTTCGCCTGCCTTACCCTCACTTTTGAGCGTGATATTATGGTGCCGCAGGATGACAGCGTAATCCAATTTGACACACACGGCCGGCGTATTCTGCTGAGACGAAGCCGGGGCCTGGCACCGAATCATCACCCCAACCCGTTCAGCAAACTGCCTGTGCCTGTTTTTGCCGCAGGCGCTGATCTCAAGAATGCCTTCGCCCTGGCTGACTCCCAAAAAATACTGGTGAGTCAGTACCTCGGCAACCTTGCTTCCTACGAATCGCTGGAAAACTGGCATCACGTGAGGCAGCATCTTTTCGGGCTGTATCGCTTTTGCCCGGAAGTAGTGCTGCACGATGCGCATCCTGCCTGTCACAGCAGCGGGCTTGCTCAAAAACTGGCCGCCGAAACCGGCGCAGCGTGTGTATCCATCGGGCATCACGAGTCGCATTTTGCAGCCCTGCTGGCCGAGCATGAGCTGCACCAAAGCGGGCAGGAAGTACTTGGATTTATCTGGGACGGCACCGGCTACGGAGGCGACGGGCAGATTTGGGGCGGCGAAGTGATGCGGTACTGTGCTCAGGGTATTCGCAGGGAGGTGCACCTTAAATACTTTCCGGTACTCGCCGGCGACCGCATGAGCCTGGAACCGCGCCTTAGTGCACTTTCACTGCTGCACAGCTGCGGCTTCGCAGCGGATCGACGGGAAAAGCTGCTGGCCGGCTTTTTCACTGAGCAGGAATGGGGTTATTACAACAAAGCTGCATTGACAGGAGCGAACGGGCTTCAAACATCCTCTATGGGCAGACTTATTGATGCCGTGAGTGCGCTGCTGGGCCTCACCATGCGGAACAACTATGAAGCCGAAGCTGCAATGCGGCTTGAAACCCTTGCTTCGGTTCATGCCCGGTCTGATACGGCAGCGTACCCGCTTCAGCTTAGCCCCTGCGGCACACAAATTGATCCGCGCCTGATGCTTACTGCAATTTGCGACGAACTCAGCTACGGTGAATCACGGGGAAGGATTGCGATCCGCTTTTTCCGGACTCTGGCCGGACTTGTTTTTCAGCTTTCGAGAAAGCTGGGCGTATTTACGCTTGGCTTCAGCGGAGGCGTTTTCCAGAATGCGCTGCTTTGCGGAATGATCAGGCAAACGGCCGGCCCTGAGCACAGGCTGCTCTTCCATAATCAGCTAAGTCCGAACGACGAAAACTGCGGTTTCGGTCAGATTGCAGCCTGGCAGATCCGTCAGCTGAAACAAGCCTGAACCTTGAGCACTGAACAACACAGCACAAAATACTTTGGCCTAAACCACTGCGGAGTATTTACCGCTTCTAAACTCAAACCACAAACAAAAAACCCGGCTGACAAATATCAGACGGGGTTTTTCAGGTTTTGCAATCCGAATAAAATTCAGCTGTACGAAAAGAAATCAGGCCAACAGCCGGCCGAACTTACGCTTGCCCACTTTCAGAACGAGCTCCGTGCCGGTCTTAAAAGTTACCTCCGCATTTACGTCCTCAATGGTTTCACCGTTCAGTGAAACACCTCCTTGCTGTATGAGGCGGCGGGCTTCGCCGTTGCTTGGCGCAAAGTTTACTTCTTTGATGATGTGCACCATCTTGTGCGTACTGCCTGCTTCAAATCGGAATTCCGGCATCTCGTCCGGGATTTCTTTGTTGATGATGGTCTTCTCGAAATGCTCCCGGGCAGCATCAGCGGCGGATTCATCGTAGTACATGCGGGTGATGGTCCAGGCGAGTTCGTGCTTGCTGTTGCGCGGATCGGTTTCGGCTTTTTGTTTAAGCGCCGGCAGCTCCTGAACGGGCACATCGGTGAGCAGCTCGAAGTAGGTGTAAATCAGCTCATCCGGCACCCGCAGCATTTTGCCGTACATATCGTTTGGCGCATCATTGAGGCCGATGTAGTTGTCGTAGCTTTTCGACATTTTCTGCGAGCCGTCGGTACCCACAAGCAGCGGCATCATCAGGCACACCTGCTGCTCCAGGCCCGCTTCCTTCTGCAGGTGACGCCCGACCAGCAGGTTAAACTTCTGATCAATGCCGCCCAGCTCTACATCTGACTTCAGGTGGACAGAATCCTGCCCCTGTGCCAGCGGATACAAAAACTCATGAAGCGCTATCGGATCTTCATTTTTAAACCTTTTGGTGAAATCATCCCGCTCAATCATGCGGGCGAGGGTGTAACTTGATGCGAGCTTGATCACATCCTCAAAACTCATTTTACCGAGCCAGTCGGAGTTGTACACGATTTCGGTTTTATCCGGATCCAGAATTTTGGCAGCCTGCTCAAAATAGGTCTGTCCGTTAGCGCGCACGTCCTCTACAGTAAGTGCGGGGCGCGTCTTGTTCTGCCCCGTAGGATCGCCGATCATACCGGTGAAGTCTCCGATAATGAGAATGGCGTGATGCCCCAGATCCTGAAACTGCCGCAGTTTGCGCAGAATTACGGAATGGCCCAGGTGCAGGTCAGGGCGGGTGGGGTCGCAGCCCAGCTTAATCCGCAGCGGTTTTCCCGAATCAAGAGAGCGCTGCAGCTTGTTTTTCAGCTCGTCCTCAGGGATGATTTCAGTCGTACCCCGACGTATGATTTCAAGCTGTCCACCAACTGGTAAAAAATTCATATCAAGATTTAAGGTGTTAGATAATTGAAAGGTTGTGATGGGGGAGAGGAAGTACATTAACCCGCATCACCAAAAAAAAATAAGGTTCGGTATTACTCCGGCTGAAGACGCCTGAGCGCATCCTCAACAGATTCCGCAAAGCTATCCGTATTCGGGTAAAAATACGCCAGCACATCATAAGCCATGGGCGCAACCCGAACAATAATAGGATAGAGCGCAGATTCTTCGCGGGCCTGCTCGGACGGCTGTTCAAAGGCGAGCAGCAAAATAAAAAGGAGACTCAGGAATAAACCACTTTTAAACAGGCCGAACAGCATGCCCAAAAGTTTATTCGGAACGGAAAGCAGCGCAGCCTTCAGCACGCCTTCAAGGATGCGGATGAGCAGCTGCATAGCGGCAAAAACAAGGCCGAATATAAACACAAAAGCCAGCACCGAAAGCCAGACCTCCTCGGTGTTCACGTAAGGCTGCAGCCAGAGGCGCACCTCCGTCATGTAGCGAAATCCCAGAAACAGAGCCAGCAGCACGCCGCCCAGACCGAGCACTTCGCGGAGCAGTCCGTTGCGGAAGCCGGTAAATCCGGCTACCGCAAGCGGCACCAGAATCAGGAAATCGATGAAGGTAAGCGCCATGCCTTACCTCAGGCGCCGAGCCGTTCTCTTACAACCGTGTTCACCAGCTTGCCGTCGGCCTTGCCCTTAACTTTGGGCATCAGCTGCCCCATCACCTTGCCCATATCCTTCACAGAGGCGGCGCCGGTTTGGGCAATGACCTCATCTACAATAGCCTCAACTTCTTCTTTGCTGAGCTGTTTGGGAAGGTAGGTTTCGATAATGGCGAGCTCCTGCTCTTCAATTTCGGCGAGGTCTTCGCGGCCGGCATTGCGGTATTGATCCAGGGAGTCCCGGCGCTGTTTGGCGGCCTTGGTGATAACTTCAATCACGAGTTCGTCGGTTATTTCGCTGCGCGCTCCGCCGGTACGGTTGGTGATTTCCTTCTCGAGCACGCCCGACTTCAGGGAGCGAAGCACCAGCGTGCGGCGCTCTTCCCGCGCTTTCATGGATTCTTTCAGATCTGCGAGCAGAGTGTCGTAAAGTGCCATAATAAATTAATTTACTGTTTAGTGAAAGATTTATTTTTTAATACAATTATCCGATTTTTTGCTGACTGCCGCCCAAGATTTCCTCAACTACATCCTCAATGAGGAAGAACCCCGGCTGCTGCTGATCGGCCAGCCAGGCGGCGGCCCGCAGCGCACCGGCGGCGAAGCCGTCCCGGTTGCGGGCCCGGTGTGTGAGTTCGATATCGTCCCACTCAGAATTGATGCGCAGGCTGTGTTCGCCGAAAATCCCGCCCAGCCGCTGTGCACTCACCCGAAGTTTGGCGGTATCTGCCAGTCCCCGCTCCGGAGTGCCGTAGCTGTGAGCAGCCGTGGAGCGGCCGGCACCGCTCAGGTACTGCTGCGCCAGGGTGATGGCGGTACCGCTTGGGGCATCTGCCTTGCCGGTATGGTGCACTTCATGCAGGGCGGCATCGAAACCCGGCGCATTGCCGAGCAGACGGCCCGCCTCACGGGCAAGCTTCATAAACAGCTGTACGCCCAGGCTGAAATTAGAGCCGTACAAAAGGCGGCCATCAAACTGCAAAACAAGCGCTTCGATTTCGGCTTTGTTACTTTCGGTAAGCCAGCCCGTTGTGCCCACAACAATCGGCACACCCAGCTCAAGCGTACGGCGGATGTGCGTTACCGCTGTTGCGGGGTGCGTGAAATCAATCGCAACTTCTGCCCCGGCAAAATTCTCCGCCGTGATGCCCGCTCCGCGCGCGTTGTTCGCTTCACCCAACTGAAGCACGGTTTCAAAACCATGCGATGGCGCAAGTTCGCTCAGGCGCGTGCCCATGCGGCCGTCGCCGATGAGGGCAAGTTTGCGGGCAGGAGGTAGCGGTGCGGCACTCATGCGTTCACCGGGCTTGGCAGGTTCGGGAAAAAGGTATCGTGCAGGGCAAGCACGGCTTCAACGGCGTGCTCGTTCTCAACCACAACGGAAAGGTTGATGTCGGAGCTTCCCTGCGAGATCATCCGGATGGGAAACTCAGCCAGCGCATCAAAGGCTTTCGCGGCTACGCCTTTGCTCTGCATCATGTTTTTACCAACCAGTGAAATCAGGGCCTGATTGTGGTAGATCTTGACGCTTGCGATATCTTCCAGCTCTTTCTGCACCGCATCAAGGCGCGTCTTTTTATCGACAGTCATGCTGATGGAAACTTCACTCGTTGAAACCAGATCTACAGAAACCTGATGCTTTTCAAAGATAGCAAAAACCTTCGCAAGGAAGCCCCAGGCCAGCAGCATGCGCGATGAAATGACGGTAATCACGGTGATATCCTTCTTAAAGGCAATGGCGCGTACCGGCGAGTCGGCATCGGCATCCGAGAAAATCCGGGTACCGGGGTGCTCCGGCTCGAAGGTGTTTTTCACATAAACGGGGATGTTTTTCTCGACCGCCGGCTGTATGGTTGCCGGATGCAGCACTTTGGCGCCGAAGTACGCAAGCTCGGCCGCTTCACTGAAGCTTAGCTCCTTGATGGAAAATGCCCGGGGCACAAAGCGCGGGTCGCTGGTGTACATGCCGCTTACGTCTGTCCAGATTTCGATGGCGGAAGCGCCCAGAGCCAGCCCGATGAGGCTCGCGGAGTAGTCGGAACCCCCGCGCCCGAGCGTAGTGATGGTACCGGAAGCATCAGAGCCGTAGAAGCCGCCCATAATCGGGTAGCGGCCGTTGGCAGAATGATGGGCTACCCGTCGGGCACGCTCAAAGAGGGCATCCATGTCAGGTGCGGCCTTGCCGTACTCGGAGCTGGTTTTCATCACCTCGGCAGCATCGATCCAGACCGCAGGTATGCCGATTGCCTTGGCGCATTCGGCAAGCAGAAACGAACTGAGCCGCTCCCCGATACTTGAAACGGCGTCGAGGGATTTTGGGCTGAGCTCACCGAGGGTGTGAATGCCCAAAAGGTAGTTATCGAGCAGACTGATGAGGGCAGCGATATGCTGCTCACAGGTTTGCGAACCGCTGCGGTCGGTAACTTCAGGGAGCGCGAAGAAGCTGCTGATCAGCTTGCGGTGCTTATCGCCGATCTCGGCTGAGATCCGCTGCGCTTCTTTGAGCGAGCCGGTTCTGGCGGTCTCAGCGGCAAGAATAAGGCTGTTGGTTGTTCCGGATGTGGCGGATACTACCGTAATGGTACCGGCACCCGTGGCACCGGCAATATCGAGTACGCGTTTCCATGCCTGCGCATCGGCCATGGAGGTGCCGCCGAATTTTAATACTTTCACGGCTTTCTGATGGTATGAGTCGTTTAAATGTTAAGGTCAGTCTGCGAGTGCTTAATCAGCAAATCGGCCATGTAAATTGCTGTCGGGGCAAGAATACTTTCATCAATGTCAAACAGCGAACTGTGCAGCGGGTGTGCGGTTGCAGGACCGTTGCAGGTACCCACGCGGATAAACAGGGCCGGTCGCTCGCTGCTGTAAAACGCAAAATCTTCTGCGCCCATGCTTTGCGGGCGGCTTTCGATATTATCAGGCCCGAGGGTTTCGGCCACATGATTTTTTGCAAAGGCATACAGCGCGGGATGGTTAACTACGGCCGGAGCACCCAGGCCAAAATCGTAGCTGATTTTGACGCCGTACAGTTCGGCCAGGCTGTCGGCAAGGCGGCTGAGGTAGCCTTTGATGTAGTCGCGCTTGTCTTCAGCTACCGTGCGAACCGTGCCGCCCACATACACATGGCGCGGGATCACATTCAGGGCGTTTCCGGCATTGAACTTGCAGACCGATACAACGGTGGGCTCCAGCGCATTAATCATGCGGCCGGCAAACTGATAGATGTTCTGCACAAGCTGATGCCCCACCCACATAGCATCGGGGGAGCGGTGCGGGCGTGCGGAATGGTTGGTTGAGCCGCCGTCTATCTCGAACTGAAAGGCATCAAAAGCGGCGGTCTCGGCGCCGGGACGCAGGCTTATTTTGCCGCTTGCTGTATTCGGATCGCAATGCATGCCGTACACCGCGTCGATGCCTTCGAGCACGCCGTCACGGATCATATCGGGGGAGCCGGAGGGCTGCTGCTCCTCGGCAGGCTGCCAGAAAACACGGATGGTGCCGTTTATTTCATCCCGGCGGGTGAGCAGCTGCTTCACAAGGCCGAAGGCAATGGTAGTGTGCACGTCGTGGCCGCACATATGTGCGATGCCTTTGCGCTTGGAAGCATAGGGCACGTCTTTTTCGTCTTCGATGGGCAGGGCGTCCATATCGGCACGCCATGCGATACCGGGGCCGGGCCTGCCGGAACTGATATCGGTGTAGAAACCTGTCTGGGCCAGGCCGGTTACGACCTCAAGGCCCATCGCCCGCAGTTTTTCAATCACCAGGCGCGAGGTTTCATACTCGCCCCAGCTCAGCTCCGGGTTCTGATGCAGATGGCGGCGCATCCAAAGCAGCTGATACTGCAGCGCCTGCTCGTTAATTTCAGGTTTAAGGTCTGTGTTTGTAGTGCTCACGAAATGTACACCGGTTTGACAAACGGCTGTTCGGCCGTGTTTAAATCTCTGTTGATCTTCCCTCAGTAAATGCTTTCCTATTGAACACGGGAATAATTCTGAATTAGCCTTAAATATACGGATTTTTCAGGCTTAAACCGGATGGCACCCTGAAGCCGCAAGGGCGGCACCTAAGCTGCCTGATTACTTTCCCCGGTAACTCGCTCAGCAGCTGCGGCAGGCCCGAAAGCACATCCCCCAAAAAAAATCACCTGCAGCCGGTTAACGGAGCAGGTGATTAATTTAAAACAGGGCGTGTTCGGCTCAGGCTCAGGCACTGAACGATGATCCGCAGCCGCAGGTGCTGCTTGCCTGCGGGTTCTCGAAGATGAAGCCTCTGGAATCGAGGCCGTCTTTAAAATCGAGAACGGTGCCGTACAGGTACAGCGCCTGCCGCTTATCGACCACAACGGGGATATCATGGATGGTTGAAATGGTATCCATCTCGCCGGCTTCATCAAAATCAATAATGTAGCTCAAGCCCGAACAGCCGCCGCCTTTCACGCCAACCCTGAGGTAAGGCTTGTCCTGGTTTTCACCCTCGCTCATCAGTTTGCGGATCTGACGCGCAGCGCGTTCGGTAATTTCAATAACTTCTTTTTCAGTAGTGTTCATGTCAGCAGAATAGTAGCTTGAATGTTTCAGTATCAATAATATGAAGTGCAGGTGTCGCTTATTACATCATCACCCTAAACACCCGTAAGTTACCAAAAACAACAGAAGGGGCAAAAGCGTGCGATCCCGCCCGTGAATGAGATTCAAAATGTTTTGTTGGACAGGGTAAAGAACTCCTGATCGTCTTTTGAAAAAAGGTTCAGCACCCCGATGCTCACAAGATTAATCAGAATACGGGATGATTTGTATTTACTTCGGTTGATGAGCTTTGCGTATTCGTTTACCGTAATTTTCTGATACTCGTTAAGGTAGCGAAATAAGCGCTGCTCATTCTCACCATATTCAAAGGTGATGCCGGTATCCCGGTTTTCGGTGCGGAGCAGGGCTGCCCGCTCTTTGCTCGCCTGCACGCTCTTGTCTTTCTGCCGGATGTACACGGCACTTTTGCCGTTGTGCTTCACATAAACCGGCTTTTTCTCTGCCTCTTCAACCTTCACAATTACGATTTCCCGCTGACCCATTTCAAGCAGCTCAATCTTGTAGTCAAGGGGCGGATCGCAAAGCACGGTGAGGGCTTCAATCAGCTGATATCCTTCTTCGTAGTAGCTGTCAACGCCGATGAGGGTCCGGTTGTCATCAACGCCTATAAGCAGCGTACCGCCTTTGGTATTGGCGAAGGCGCACACTTCGCGGGCAATTTTTTCGGGGGATGAAATGGTGCGCTTAAATTCCAGAAAGGTGCCTTCACCCGTCTTGATAAAACGTTTGAGGTCGCCAAGCGACATTGAGCTTGTGGCAGGCGGAATTTTAAACATGGCGAAATAAAAAGAGCGTAAATCTGAGATGTTAACAATGCTGCAGCAGTTTTTCAGCATTGTGATTTAGCTAACGAACTACACGATCCGCGCGTATATCGTTTCGGAAGAGCGGAATTAAGCTTTAAAAGTAGGGCTTTAGTGCCAAATCAGGAAAGCCCCCCGGCTTGTTATTTGGGGTGATCCGCACCGGGCCTAATACAAAATTTCTTCTTTTTGCTCGCGGGTCATGAGGCGGTACACGCCGTCACGCGGGTTAAGACCTTCAAAGAGCACGGCATGTACGGCTTCGGTTATGGGCATTTCAACGCCCAGTTTTTGGGCCCATCCGTACACGCTGCGGGTTGTTTTTACGCCCTCAGCCACCATGTTCATGTGGCTGATGATGTCGTCGAGCTTTTCGCCCTGCCCGATACGTTTGCCCACGGTGCGGTTGCGGCTGTGCCCGCTGGTGCAGGTAACCACGAGATCGCCCACGCCTGCAAGGCCCGCAAAGGTATCCTGTGAGGCCCCGAGACGCATGCCGAGGCGCTTCATTTCCTGCAGGCCCCGGGTTACCAGCGCTGCGATGGCGTTATCCCCGAAACCGGCGCCTTCGGCCACACCGGCGGCAATGGCCATGATATTTTTGATGGATCCGGAAACTTCCACCCCCAGAATATCCCGGTTGATGTACACCCGGAACATTGGGCTTGTGAACAGCTGCTGCACGGTTTTGGCCGTACTTGCTGAATAGCTCGCAGCTACAACCGCGGTCGGTTTGCGGGTGGCAACTTCTTCGGCATGGCTCGGCCCGTACAGGGTACTGATCTGATCTTCGGAAATAACACCGGCAAGCACCTCGCGCAGCACCTGTGTCATGGTGTAGTAGGTGTCGTTTTCGATGCCTTTCACCACGCTGATGACCAGCTGATGCGGCTCAAGCAGGCTTTTTACGCTGCTTGCCACGGTGCGGAGCACGTGCGAGGGCGTCGCAAAAAGCACAACCTGTGCACCGGCGAGGGCTTCGGCATAGTGAGCGCTTGCGGTGATGCTCTCAGGCAGGGGGCAGCCCTTCAGATAGCTTGGGTTGCTGTGGTGGCTGTTGATGCGGGAAGCCACTTCCGGCTCACGAGCCCACAGCTTAACGGTATGGCCGGAGTCAGCAAGTACCAGGGCAAGGGCTGTGCCCCAGCTGCCGGCACCAATAATCGTGACCCGCATTTTTGCGGATTCTTCTGGCTTTGATATCATAAAAATGGGTTGACCGCCTTATCCGGCCTGTTCTTCGTTGATGCGGCCTTTGGCCGGACTAAAAGAGCTGATGCGGTTTTCGTTACCATCCAGCAGCCGGCGAATGTTGCTGCGGTGTTTTATCACGATTGTGATGGCAAGCGCGGCCGTGATGACCATCAGACTGCCGTCGATGGCGTAATCAAACCCGTAGCGCAGCATCAGAAGGAAAATGGGATACATGATGGATGAGATAATGGAGGCTGCCGAAACATAGCGGCTGGTAAACAGCACCGTGATAAAAACCAGCAGCGCCAGGCTAATGGAAACCGGCTCGATTGCATACAACATACCGCAGGCCGTAAGCACCCCTTTGCCGCCCTTAAACTTAGCAAACAGGGAGTACATATGGCCGATTACGGCCATCAGACCCGCATAAATCATCACAAAAACTTCTGTTTCCCAGCCGGAGTAAACCGTCGGGATTGAGCCGCTTGCAATACCGGAGATATAAAACGCAGCAATGAAGCCCTTGCCGAAGTCAAGCAAACCGACCACTACGCCGGCTTTCCAGCCTAAAATCCGGAAGGTGTTGGTCGCACCGAGGTTGCCGCTTCCGTAATTCCGCAGGTCTATTTTTTTGTAGAGTTTGCCGGCCCACAAAGAGGACGGGATGGCGCCAATCAGATAGCTGAGCAGCCCGATAATGAGTAAGGTTCCCACGATATTCTCCTGTTTAGTCCCGACGGAGCAGGCCATTCAACCCTCTCCGCATCAAAGTAATGTGAATAATTCTTCCCGCATTTTCAGGGTATTGTAAAACAGTACCGGTTTGAAGCCCGGCCAAACCCTGATTCCTGAAACAGTCGCTGAAGCTTCTGTCTAAAATAGCAATTTATGCTGTCAATCCATTAAAAGCGGTTTTCGGATAGCGGTTACTTTGCCAAAAATGACCGCTTAACCAAAATGTTCAAGCTGAATTCAGCGCCACAGCCATTCCTGTTTCCGTTTTTTTTGGGGGGGGGACTCCGTGCACATCACTGTCAGTGTTGGTTGCTCCCCACACCCCAAATCGGTGTGGTGCGCCCAGCTTTTTTTGATGCAGGCGCTACCAAAACAAAACAGCACCAAAGCCCGGCGAGAACTTAACGTAATTTCAGCTTTACATGTCAGCCAGCTCATTCAGCTTGGGCCCGGACTTACAGGTATTGCTGCTTAGCAGCAGCAACAATGCTGCACGCTTACCCTGAAAAGCGGGGCGCTGCCGGACCCGGGCTTAGTTTCTTGCCTGCTGCTTAGGAATAACCAAAGATGATAGCCAACACGATCACAACGGCACCGGCTGCGAGCAGCTTGAGCAGCAGCGGGAAACAGAAGCGGAACCAGCGGTCGTAGGGCACACCGGCCATCCCCAGAATGCCCATCAGTACGGCGTTGGTGGGCACGAGCATGTTGGCAAAGCCATCGCCGAAAAGGAAGGCGAGCACGGCTACCTGCCGCGAAATCCCGAGGAGGTCGCTCAGTGGTGCCATCAACGGCATGGTTACAAAGGCCTGACCACTGCCCGAAGGCACAAACAAATTGAGCACGGTCTGCATCATCATCATCCCTACCCCGGCAATTTCGGGACCTACCGCGGAGAGCGGAATCGACAGGTAGTGCACGATGGTGTGCAGGATCTGCCCGTCTTCCATCATAAGCGCTATACCGCGGGCCACCCCGACCAGGAGGGCTGTTTCGGTGAGGTTCATGGCGCCCGACACAAATTCTTTGGCGGTCACGCTTGGACCGATGCGCCCGATAATTGCAGTCACAATCCCCAAAATCACAAATGCAGCGCCGAGTTCGGTGAGGTACCATCCGCGGGTTGCGATACCCCAAACGGCGGTGCCCAGGGCCGCAAAAAAGGAAACCAGGATGAGAATGTGGCTTAAGGTCAGATCCGGGTACGATTTTGGAGGTTTGCCGCCCTCCGGAATTTTAAGGCCCTTCATCAGGCTTGCATCGGGATTAAGCTGAACTTTTTTCGAATACGACCACACGTGATGCGCGCCAATTGCCACAAACGGAACAAGTATGCCCGCCCGCAGCTGCCAGCCGGAGTAGGTGGGCAGATCGGCCACGCCCTGCGCCACTACAACCGTGTACTGATTGAAGGCCGCTGTGCCGTAGCCGATGCCGTAGCCGGCAATCACGATGCCGACGGCCGTCATAGCGTCGAGGTTCATGGCCCGGCAAAGAGCCACGAGAATGAGCACAAAGGGGATGTACTCCCCGGAAGCCCCCATCGCACTCGAGGCAACCGCAAAAACGAAGATCACGGTAAAGATCAGCAGCTGTGGCTTATCCCCCAGGTTTTCGAGCAGCCGGCCAAGCAGGGCATCAACCGTGCCCGTCTTGCGGATGATGGCCAGAACACCGCCAATAATAAACAGAAAGAAAATGATGTCCTGCGCGGCGGCAAACGCCCGCGGGATACCGGTGAACAGGTTCATCGGGCTCAGGAAAACCCGCTCGCTCGTTTCGTAGGTGCCCGGCACTACGACCTGACGGCCCGCTTCATTCAGCTCGGTCTGAAACGAGCCCTGCGGGATAATCCAGGTTGCGGCGAGAGCAGCGACCATCAGGAAAAACAGCAGGGTGAGGGTATGCGGCATCCGGAAATTCATGGGCTCTGAGGCTTATTTCAGTAGATATTCAAAGGTGAACGACTATTTTGTGCTGCGCAAAATAGCTACCATCACCATACCGACCAAATCCGGCTGGTTTCCGAAGGCCGATTAAGCAGTGTGAAATCACCGGCCAGGGCGTCCTTAACGCTGTTATGGTAGCTATTCACCAAAATAATCAGCATTTTAAAGCGCGTGTTTTTTAATTTTTGAATAAAGATATTCCTTTTTGATTCCGACCTCATCTATCCTTTAATCCGAACACTTTATGTTTAAAATACCAAGCCTTTTGCTGCGCAAACTCTACACCTACGGCAGCCTTATGAATACCGAAAGCGGCTTTCGGTTTGAAGCTAAAAACCGCCTCAGCGATGCCAATGTGCTGGGCGTTTACGGCATTATGATTAACGGGCACGAGTACGAGGCCTCCAAAGTAACCGTAGAGCTGCAGGACGGCCGCCGCATGAACATCCGCGAAGTTACCGCAGAAAACAATATCGACCTGAAACTGCGCGATGCCGTCGTTTTTCACGTGGAGGGCGAGCCCCTTGAGAAAGGCAAGCACGAAATCCGCTTCAACTTCCTCACCGAGAAAGTCGGCAAGCTCAGCGTTAAAGTGGAAGATGCCCTCGGCGACGCTTCTGAAAAAAGAGTGCGCATCCCCATCGACAAGCAAAACGATTACAGTCCCGAGGCTATAAAGGCGCGGCAAAAATTTGTGGAAGAATACAGCAACACCAAGCTGCGGCACATCCCGCATTTCTCCATCGATCCGGAAACCACAAAAGGCAACTGTGAGGCCTTCACCGGGGTGGTTCAGGTTCCGCTGGGTTTCGCCGGCCCGATTCTCGTAAACGGCGAGCACGCCAAGGGCGAGTTCCTCGTGCCCCTCGCCACAACCGAAGGCACCCTTGTGGCTTCCTACAACCGCGGTATTAAAGCCGTGAACCTTTCCGGCGGGGTGAAGTGCACCGTTTCGGTTGACTGCATGCAGCGGGCCCCGGTGTTTATTTTTGAAGACGCGCGGCAGGCGCGCGACTTTGTGGACTGGATCAATCAGCCGGCCAACATGACGCGCATCCGCGAGGAATCTGAGGCTACCTCAAGCGTAGCCAAGCTGCTCTACATCGATTCGTACCTCTCCAACAAATTCGCCTACCTGCGCTTCAACTTTGCAACGGGCGATGCGGCAGGGCAGAACATGGTAGGCCGCGCAACCTTTGCCGCCTGCTCCTGGATTCTGGATGCTTACCCGGGCATTTCGCGCTTCTATCTCGAATCGAACTTTGCGACCGACAAAAAAGCCTCGCAGGTTAATGTGATGCGCACGCGCGGCAAGCGGGTAACCGCGGAGGCCGTCATCAAGCGGAACGTACTGATCGAAACACTCCGTGTTGAGCCCGAAAGCCTGTACTATCACAACGGCGTTTCCACCATCGGCGCCTTCATCAGCGGGGCGAACAACAACGGCGCGCATTCCCCGAATGCCATCACCGCCATGTTCATCGCGCTGGGTCAGGATG